>NZ_JBSGXU010000052.1:0-44929 GCF_053610205.1 Streptomyces sp. NPDC054932
CTTCGGGCGCCTCGGCGGGGACCTGCTCGCCCGGCTGGGCGATGGAGGAGTGCGGGCGGTGCTGGGGATGCCGAGCGCACGGATCGAGCAGGTCGGCCGGGGCGACGTGCTCTCCAGGGTCGGCGACGACGTGGCCGTACTGTCCAAGGGCATCAGAACGGCCGTCCCCACCGTCTTCTCGGCGGGCGTGCTCGTGGTCATCGCCACGATCGGCATGTTCGGCCTCGACTGGCGGCTCGGTCTGGCCGGCGCCTGCGCGCTGCCCGCGTACGGGCTGGCCCTGCGCTGGTACCTCCCC
This sequence comes from Streptomyces sp. NPDC054932, assembly GCF_053610205.1. Lineage (NCBI taxonomy): Bacteria > Bacillati > Actinomycetota > Actinomycetes > Kitasatosporales > Streptomycetaceae > Streptomyces > Streptomyces sp. NPDC054932. The sequence continues at coordinate 299 of NZ_JBSGXU010000052.1, forward strand.
CGCTCCGCCCCGCTCTACCAGAGGCAGCGGGCGGCCCAGGCCGACCGTGCGCAGGCCCTGATCAGCGGCCTGAACGGGATCGACACGGTCCGGGCGTACCGCCTGGAAGGAGCCGTCCGCGAGAAGGTCACCCACGAGTCGTGGAGGGTGCGCGAACTCGGCATCGAGGTGTTCCGGCTCTTCGGCCGGTTCGTCGGCAGGGAGAACCGGGCCGAGTTCATCGGGCTGGTCCTGATCATCGTGGTGGGGTACGCCCTGCTGGAGGCCGACGCCGCCAGCCTGGGCGAGGTGTCCGCGGCCCCGCTGCTGTTCCACCGGCTCTTCACCCCGCTCGGCTCCATCATGTTCACCTTCGACGAGGCGCAGAAGTCGGGCGCGAGCCTGACCCGCCTGGTCGGAGTGCTGGAGGAGGACGCGGAGGACCGGCTGGTGGGCGCCCTGGCCGCGGAGCGGGCGCAGGACGGGCCGCACCCGGTGGCCGTCGAGGTCGAGGGGCTGACCTTCCGCTATCCCGACTCCGAGGGACCGGTCGTCCGCGATGTCGGTCTGACGATCCCGGCCGGCGGTTCGCTCGCCCTGGTCGGGGCGACGGGCGCGGGCAAGTCGACCCTGGCCGCGCTGATCGCGGGCATCGGCACCCCGCAGGCCGGATCGGTGCGCATAGGGTCCACCGACCTCGCGGACCTGGACGAGGCCGGGGCGCGGGCCCTGGTGAGCATCCTGACGCAGGAGACGCACGTGTTCTCCGGTCCGCTCTGCGAGGACCTGCGGCTCGCCGCACCGGAGGCGACCGACGCCGAGCTGATGGACGCCCTGCGCACGGTCGGCGCCGACGGATGGGTCGACGCACTGCCCGACGGGGTGAACACCCCGGTCGGCGAGGGCGGCGAACGGCTGGACGTCACCAAGGTCGCCCACATCGCACTGGCCCGGCTGGTGCTGGGCCGGACGCCGGTCGTGGTCCTCGACGAGTCGACGGCGGAGGCGGGCAGCGAGGGCGCGGCCGAGCTGGAGCGGGCCGTACGGGCCGCGTGCGCGGGCCGGACCACGCTGTTCGTGGCACACCGGCTGACGCAGGCGATGGCGGCGGACCGGATCGCCGTACTGGACGCGGGACGCGTCGTGGAGCAGGGGACGCACGAGGAGCTGGTGGCCCTGGGCGGCCGCTACGCGCGACTGTGGCGGGCCTGGCGCGAAGGCAGCTAGCCGGCCCATTTTTCGGTTGGGTCAACTTATCGATCTGGAAGGGACGCTGAGCCTTCGATGACGGAATCGACCGCTCGTCTCGTGCTGCTCTCCCGCACACGCCTGGCCGAAGTGCGCCGGCGGTCCGGCTGCTACTCCGACGCGGCCGTCGCCCGGGCGTGCGCCATCGGGCTCGCGTACTGGGCGACGGGCCACAGCCCCGACGGCCTGGAGCTCACCCCCGGCACGCTGTTCGCCGACGTCCTCGGCTGGGCGGACAACGGTGGCGCCGGGCCGGTCGGCTGGGAGGTCGGCGCGGACACCGGGGACGGCCGGAGCATCACCGTCCCCGAAGGCGTCGTACCGGCCGATGCGCAGCTCGCGCTGGACGACCTGGCCGACTTCCCGGACCGTCCCCTCTCCACCATCGGCCCGTCCGGCATCGCGGCGAGGCTCGCGACCCTGGCCGAGTGGAACGACACCGGGGCCGACCGGGTCCGGCCGACCATCGTGGAGATGTTCTGCGAGCAGGCGCGCCTGCGGCCGGACGCCGTCGCCGTCGTCGACGAGCACCGTACGCTGACCTACCGTCAGGCGGCCGAGCTCTCGGGCCAGCTGGCCCACCACCTGATCGAACGCGGAATCACCGCCGAACAGGTCGTCGCCATCTCGCTGGACCGCTCCGCCGCCATGGTGATCGGCCTGCTCGGCGTGCTCCGGGCGGGGGCCGCCTTCGTACCGCTCGACCCGCAGTGGCCGGCCGCGCGCCGGTCCGTCGTCATCGCCGACGCCCGCGTCGTCCTGCAGCTGAACGCCTCGGGCGAACACGCCCCGGACGAACCGGAGGCCGTGCCCGTCGACCTCGGCGACTGGCGGTTCGGCTCGAACCCCGGCGAGGGGACCGCAATCACCGTCCCCGGCGACGCGCTGGCCTACGTGATCTTCACGTCCGGTTCGACCGGCCGGCCCAAGGGCGCGATGATCCGCCACGAGGCCATCAGCGAGCGCCTGCTGTGGCAGGTCGACGAGATCCTGGGCTTCGGTCACGACGACGCGTCGCTGTTCAAGGCGCCGTTGTCCTTCGACATCTCCATCAACGAGATCTTCCTGCCTCTGGTGTGCGGCGGCAGACTGGTGGTCCTGCGGCCCGGCGGCGAACGCGACCCGCACCACCTGCTGAGCGTGATCGCCGAGCAGCGCGTCACCTTCACCTACCTGGTGTCGTCCATGCTGGACGTCCTGCTGGAGATCGCGGGCGACTCCGGACGGCTGGACAGCCTGCGGCACGTGTGGTGCGGCGGCGAAGTCCTGACCCCCGAGCTGTACGAGCGCTTCCGCACCCGGCTCGACATACCCATGTACCACGGCTACGGCCCGGCCGAGACGACGATCGGCGTCTCGCACGTCATCTACCGGGGCGCGGCGGAACGCCTGTCGACATCGATCGGCAAGGCCAACCCCAACACCCAGCTGTACGTCCTGGACGACGAGCTGCGCCCGGTCCCGGTCGGCGTCGGCGGCGAGCTGTACGTAGGAGGCTTCCTGCTCGGGCGCGGCTACGTCGGCGCGCCCGGCCTGACGGCCTCGCGGTTCGTCGCGAACCCCTTCGCCGCGGACGGCTCCCGGCTGTACCGGACCGGTGACCTCGCCCGCTTCGCCCCCGACGGGTCCCTCGACTTCCTCGGACGCGCCGACAACCAGATCAAGATCCGTGGCATGCGGCTGGAGATCGAGGACGTCGAGGTCGGTCTCGCCGAGCACCCCGCGGTACGGCACACCTGCGTCGTCGCGAAGAAGAACGCCGCGGGCGGCACCTACCTCGTGGGGTACGTGATCCCCGCCGCGGGGAGCGAGGACCTGCGCGCGGACGAGGTCAGGCAGTGGGCCACCGGTCACATGGTGGAGTACATGGTGCCCGCCCACATCGTCGTGATGAAGGAGTTCCCGCTCACCGCGAACGGCAAGCTCGACCGGGGCGCCCTGCCGGAGCCCGCGACCGGCGCGGGCGCAACGGCCCCGCCCGTCACGGAGAACGAGCGCGTCGTGTGCGCGGCGGTCGCGGCCGTGCTGCGGCGGGACACGGTCGGCGTCGACCAGGACTTCTTCCAGCTCGGCGGGGACAGCATCCTGGCGATCTCCCTGCTCAGCGCCCTGCGGGAGGCCGGCCTCCACGTCACCGCCCGCCAGATCTTCACCAACAGCGTCGTGGGCGCGCTCGCGGCGGTCGCCGACCGGGAGGCCGCCGCCGTGGACCACGGCGATGTCGCCACCGGCGCCGTCGTGGGACCGCCCATCGTGCAGTGGCTCGGCGAGACCACCGATGCCGTCGACGGCTTCGTGCAGTCGGTGGTGCTCAACACGCCGGAGGACCTGACCGCCGACGCGCTCGACGCGATCCTCACCGCCGTGATCGCCCGCCACGACATGCTGCGCGCCAAGCTGGTGCGCGGCGACCGCTGGAGCTTCGAGATCCCGGAGGCGGACCGGGCCGTCGCGGGCTGGCAGGAGAGCGACCGGCCGCTCGACGAGTGCGTCGAGCTCGCCACCGGCTCCCTGGACCCGGAGGGCGGCGCGATGCTGCGCGCCGTCTGGCGCCGCGAGGAGCGCCAGCTCGTCCTGGTCGCCCACCACGTGGTGATCGACGGAGTGTCCTGGCGGATCCTGATGGAGGACCTCTCCACCGCATGGCGCTGGCACGTCTCGGGCGCGCCGATCGACCTGCCGCCGGTGGGCACGTCGTTCCGCCGCTGGACCCAGCTGCTGGCGCGCGCGGGCTTCGACGCGGACCGCGCCCACTTCCGGCGCGCCCTGCCGGGGGACGACGCACCGCTGGGCCGGCGCGCTCTGTCCCCGGCCGACACCGTCGCGCGGGAGCGCACGACGACCGTCCGCGTTGACCCCGGGACCACGGCCGCACTGCTCGGCGAGGTCCCCGCGAGGTTCCACGCGGGCGTCAACGACGTACTGCTCACCGCGCTCGCCGTCACGCTCGCCCGGTGGCGCCGCGACCTCGGACAGGAGCAGACGTTCGCGCACATCGAGCTGGAGGGCCACGGCCGCGAAGGACGGTACGTGGCGGACTCCGCCGGCTTCGAACCCGAACTGTCGCGGACCGTAGGCTGGTTCACCACCCTGTTCCCGGTGACCGTCGACCCCGGCGGGTCGGCCGACCTCACCGACCCCGAGTACCTGGCCCGTGCCCTCAAGGCGGTCAAGGAAGACCTCGCCCGGGTGCCGAGCAACGGCATCTCCTACGGCGCCCTGCGCCACCTGGCCGGCGCCGAGTTCACCGCACCCGCCCCGCAGGTGCTGTTCAACTACCTGGGCCGCTTCGACGCGGGCGCGTCCGGTGACTGGGAACTCACGGGCAGCACCACGCAGTTGGGCGAGAAGCGCGACCCGAGGATGTGTCTGCCGCGCGCCCTGGAGTTCAACGCGATCGCCGAACCCGCCTCGGCCGGCGGCGCGTACGAACTGGTCACCACCCTCTCCTGGCCCGACGGGCTGTTCGCCGACGAGGACATCGAGACCATCGGCCGGTACTTCCGCCAGGCCCTGTCCGGCCTGGCGGAACTCGCCGCACTCGACCGGGGCGGCCACTCACCCAGCGACTTCGGCCTCGCGGCGCTCACCCAGGCCGATGTCGACGAGCTGGACGGCCCCGCCCTGCGGGACGTCCTGCCGCTGACCCCGCTCCAGGAGGGCCTGTACTTCCACTCGGTCTTCGACGACGACTCCGCGGGCAGTTACGTCGAGCAGCAACTGCTCACCCTGGAAGGAGAGGTGGACGCCGACCGGCTCGCCGCGGCCGCCACCCGGCTGCTCACGCTGTTCCCCAACCTGGCCGCGCGGTTCGTGGCCCTCGCCGACGGCCGGGTGGTCTCCGTACTGGAGAGCGGGGTGGAGGCACCGTTCACCACGCTGGACCGCCCCGGCATCACCGACGACGAGATCCGCGAGCACGCCGAGCGCGACCGTCGTGCCGGCTTCGACCTGGCCACCGGCCCGCTGATGCGGTACACGCTGATCCGCACGGGCTCCGGCCGCAGCGTCCTGGTGCAGACCGTGCACCACATCATCGCCGACGGCTGGTCGGTGCCGCCGATGCTCCGAGCGCTGCTGACCGAGTACCACGCACCGGGGACCGTGTACCCGCTCGGCGGCTTCAGCGACTACGTGCGCTGGCTCGCCGGACGCGACGAGGCCGAGAGCGACCGGGTGTGGCGCGAGGAGCTCGCCGGGCTGCCCGGCCCCTCGCTGGTCGCCGAGGGGCACACGCCCTCCGACCGGTTCGCCGACACCGCCGTCCTCCCGGAGGGCGACATCGACGAGGCCGCCCGGTCCGCCGGTGCGCCGCTGAGCGTGGCCGTGCACAGCGCCTGGGCGCTGACGCTGGGAGGCATCCTGCACGGCAGGGACGTCGTCTTCGGCTCCACGGTGTCCGGCCGCGACGCGGACGTGCCGGGCATCGGGGACATGGTGGGTCTCTTCATCAACACGATCCCCGTGCGCGCCCGGTGGGACGCCGGCACCACGGCGCGCGACCTGCTCGCCTCGGTGCGCGAACACCAGAGCACGGTGCTCCCGCACCAGCACGTGTCGCTGGCGCGCATCAGCCGCCACAGCGGCGCCGGCCCCCTCTTCGACACCCTGGTGGTGTTCGACGTGGCGACCGACGCGGCCGCTCTGCGCAGGCCCGAGGACACCCTCGCCATCACCGGCATCGTGAACGAGGGCGCCCCGCACTACCCGCTGACGCTCGTGGTGGAGCGGGCACCCGACGGCCGTCCGCGCTTCAACCTGATCCACGACGGCGCGCTGCTGCGGGAGGCGGGCGCCCGCGAGATCCTGCACACGTTCACCCGTACCCTCACCGGCCTGCTCACCCGCCCCGACGCCCTCGTCGGCGACCTGGCACCCACGGGCGCCCGGCCTCCCGCGCGGATCACCCCGACGACCCTCGACGCACTGTTCGACGCCGCCGCGCAGCGCGATCCGGCCGCCACCGCCGTCACCCGGTGCGCCCTCGACGGCAGCACCCGGTCACTGACGTACGGCGAACTCGCCGATGCGAAGGACCAGCTGGCCGCCACGCTGCGGGCCGCCGGGGTCCGGCCCGGCGAACGGGTCGCCGTCGCCGTGCCGCGCTCCCTCGAACAGGTCGTCGCCCTGGTCGCGATCGTCACCGCGGGCGGTGCCTACGTACCGCTGGACCTGGCGTACCCGGACGAACGGCTGGAGTACGTCCTCACCGACGCGGCTCCCCAGGTCGTGCTCGTCGACCGGGAGCACCGGGACCGCTTCACGCGGCTGCTGGCCCGGGCGGGCGTACCGGCCCGCGTGCTCGTCCAGGAGGACGAGCCGCCGACGCCGGGCCCCCCGGACGCCGCCGGCCCCCGGGCCGACCGGCACGACCCCGCCTACGTGATCTACACCTCGGGATCGACCGGAAGGCCGAAGGGCGTCGTCGTCCCGCACTCCAGCGTGGTCGCCCTCCTCGCGAACACCCGCGCCGACATGGACTTCGGCCCGCACGACGTGTGGGTCCAGTTCCACTCGTACTCCTTCGACTTCGCGGTGTGGGAACTGTGGGGCGCCCTGGTCCACGGCGCCGAACTGCTCGTGCCGGAGTACGGGCTGACCCGCTCCCCGGTCGACTTCCACCGCCTGGTGCGCGAGCGCCGGGTGACCGTCCTCAACCAGACCCCGTCGGCCTTCTACCAGTTCATCGAGGCCGACCGGCACGCCGGCGAGCCGGTCACCGCCCTGCGCCGGATCATCTTCGGCGGCGAGGCCCTGGATCCCGGGCGGCTGCGCGGCTGGGTCGAGCGGCACGGCACGGCCTCGCCCGAGCTGGTCAACATGTACGGCATCACCGAGACCACCGTGCACGTCACCCACCGGGTCCTGACCGAGGAGGACTTCCGGCCCGGCCACGACGTCAGCCCGATCGGACGCCCGATCCCCGGCCTGGTCACCCACCTGCTCGACGAGCGGCTCCGACCCGTCCCGCCCGGCCGGGTGGGCGCCATCTACGTCGCAGGCGACCAGGTCTCCCTCGGCTACCTGGGCCGGCCGTCCCTCACGGCGGGCCGGTTCGTCGCCGACCCGTTCGCGGGCGACGGCTCCCGCATGTACCACACGGGCGACCTCGCCCGCCGAACGCTCGACGGCGAGCTGGAGTTCACCGGCCGCGCCGACGACCAGGTGCAGCTCAAGGGCTTCCGCATCGAGCTCGGCGAGGTCGAGTCCGCGATCAGGGAACTCGACGGCGTGGTCGACGCGGCCGTCACCGTGGCCGACAGCGGCGACCACCTGGTCGCGCACGTCGTGGGCCGGACTCCCCTCGACGCCGGCGCCGTCACCGGCCTCCTGTCCACGAAACTGCCCGTCCACATGGTGCCCGGCCTGGTCCTGCCCGTGGACGCGCTGCCGCTGACCGTCAACGGCAAACTGGACCGCAGGGCCCTGACCGAACGCGCCGCAGTACACACCGCCCCGGTGACCGCGACCGGCCCCGCGCTCGCCGCACTGATCGACATCTTCGGCGAGACCCTGCCCGGCACCGCCCTGGACGGCGACACCGACTTCTTCCGGGCCGGCGGCGACAGCATCCTCGCCATCACCGTCGTCAACCGGGCCAGGGCCCTCGGCCTCGCGATCGCCCCGCGGGACGTGTTCCTGCTCAGGACACCGCGTGCGCTCGCCGAGCACCTGGCGACGAGCACCCCGCAGGTCGCGGCCCCCGCCGCACCCGCACCCCGCGAGGACGGCCCGCTGACGCCGACACCGATCATCCTGCGCCGGCGCGAACTCGGCGGATCCCTCGCCCGGTTCGCCCAGGCCCGGGCCGTGGCCGCAGCCGAGGGCATCGGCCTCGCCGACGCCGAGCGCGCCGCGAACACCGTCGTCGCCGCGCACCCGGCCCTGCGGATACGCCTGCTCGTCGAGCACGGGGTGTGGGCCCTGCGCACCGAACCCGCCCGCGCGGTCACCGTCGTACGGAGCGACGCCGCCGACGCGACGACCGCGGCGAACGAAGCCGCCGGACGGCTCGACCCCGAGGCCGGGGAGGTCATCGCCTTCTCGTGGCTGGAGGAGAGCCGGACACTCGTGGTCACCGCACACCACCTCGCCGTCGACGCCGTGTCCTGGCTGGTCCTGCTCGACGACATCGCGGCCGCCCTGCGCGGGACCCCGCTCGCACCGCCGACCACCTCCTACGCCGAGTACGCCCGGGCACTGGCCCAGCGCTCCGCCCACGGGATCGACGGCCTCGGGCACTGGATCACCACCCTGCAGGCGCCCCCGCTGCTGCCCGCGGCCGAGCGGCCGCGCGAGACCACGGTCGTGCTCCCGCCCGCGGTCAGCGACCAGGTGACCCGCACCGCACCCGCCGCCCTCGGCATCGGCCTCACCGAGCTGCTGTGCGGCGCGCTGCGCACCGCCCTGACCCACATCCAGCCCTCGCCCACCGACCTGGCCGTCGAGCTGGAGCGGCACGGCCGGGTCCCGGCGCACGAACACCACGACTACACCCGTACGGTCGGCTGGTTCACCTCCATCGCCCCGGTACGGCTCACGGCGCACACCGACCCCGTCGCGGCCGCCCGCGAGGTCGCCGAACGCCAGCCGGACGAGAGCGCGCACGTCGCGTACGGGCGGCTCAGGTACCTCAACCCGCAGACGGCCCCGCTGCTGACCGCCCGCCCGCAGGTGCTGTTCAACTACCTCGGCCGGGGCGGCGAGTCACAGGCGCTCCACATCACCGGCGCCGACCAGGGCAGCCCGTACGCCGTCGAGGTCAACGCCTGGACCGACGCGGCCACCGGAAGCCTGCACGCGGTCTTCACCCTCGCCGAGGGCATACCCGACGAGATCACCGGGCACTGGCTCGCCGCACTGCAGCGGATCGCGGACGCCTCCGCGACGGCCGAACGCACCGCACCGGTCACCCCGCTCCAGCGGGGCCTGTTCTTCCAGGCCCAGATGGCGGGACCGGCCGGACACTACGTCGCGCAGAGCTGGTTCACCTTCGACCGGCGCCTGGACACCGACGCGCTGGCCGAGGCGATGGCATGGGTGATCGCCCGGCACCCGGTCGTGGGCGCCGGCTTCACCACCGACGACGACGGCAAGGCAGTCCAGATCCTCGGCGCGGGCCGGCGGGTCGGTGTCCGCACGGTCGACCTCGCGACGGACGCCGAGGTCGACGCCCTGCTCGCCCGGGACCGCGACACCGGCTTCGACCCGGGCGAGCCGCCGCTGATCCGCCTGACCGTGGTGCGGCTGCCCGGCGACCGCGACGGCCTGCTGCTCAGCTACCACCTGCTGCTGTGGGACGGCTGGTCCCGCGAGATCGTGCTGCGGGACCTGTTCGACGCCTACGAGGCCGCCCTCGCGGGCGGGTTGACGCCCGCGACCCCGGCGACTCCGGGCTTCGAGGACCACGCACGGGCGCTCGACGCCAAAGACCCGGCCGTCTCGGAGCGCTTCTGGGCGCAGCACCTGAACGGCCTCCCCGGCCCGACGCTGCTCGCCGGACCGGCGCCGGCCCTGGTCGACGACCTGCCGCGCACCCTCGTGCACACGCTCTCCGCCGAACGGTCCGAACTGCTGCGGGAAGCGGCCCGGACGTACGGCGTCACGCTGAACTCGGTGCTGACCGGTGCGTTCGGCCTCCTGCTCGGCGCGCGCACCGGCCGCGCCGACGCCGTATTCGGCGTGACCGTCTCCGGCCGCGAGGGCGAGGGCCTGTCCGACGTCGTCGGCGTGCTGCTCAACACGGTGCCCATGTGGACGAGGGCCCGGCCGGACGACACGGTCCGGGACTACCTGACGGCCGTACAGGCGGCCCGGGTCGAGGCGATGGAGCACGAGCACCTCGGGCTCGGCGAGATCCAGCGGGCCGGCGGACACGACACCCTGTTCGACAACCTGTTCGTGCTCCAGAACTTCCTGGACATGGACGCGTTCGCCGAGATGAACGCCCGGCACGGCATCACGGCGGTACGGGCCGACGACTCCACGCACTACCCGTTCACCTGGGTCGTCACGCCCGGCGACCGGCTCACCGTCAAGCTCGAGTACCGCGACCACGACACCGGGGCCGCGAGCGGGCTCCTCGACGACTACCTGAACGTTCTCGGGGACCTGGCCCGGTGGACCGGACCGGTGGGCGCACTGCCGGGCCCGGGCCCCGAGCCCGAGCCCGCCGAACGCACGGACGTCGGCACGGACACCGTCGTCGACCGCTTCGACCGGGCCGCCGACCGGGACCCGCAGCGGGTCGCGCTCGTCGCCCACGGCCGGACCATGACCTTCGGGGAACTCCGGGACCGCAGCCGCGCGGTGGCCGGCGTGCTCGCCGGGCGCGGCATCGGCCCCGAGCGAACGGTGGCGCTCGCCGTCCCGCGCTCCCTCGACTCCATCGTGGCGCTGTTCGCCGTCCTGCGCGTGGGCGCCGCGTACGTGCCGCTGGAGCTGGACCACCCGGACGAGCGGATCGCCGCCATCGTCGCCGACGCCCGCCCCGACACGATCCTCACCGTGAGCGCCGTCGCGCCCCGGCTGACCGGCGACCTGATCGAGCTGGACCATCCCCTCCCCGAGGCCGAGCCGTACGCGACGTTCGCGCCGGACGACCCGGACCGCCTGCGCCACCCCGCGTACACGATCTACACCTCCGGATCGACCGGACGGCCCAAGGGCGTGGTGACCGAGTACGCCGGGCTCACCAACATGCTGATCAACCACCAGCGCCGGATCTTCGAGCCGGTGCTGGCGGAGCACGACCACCGGGTCTTCCGCATCGCCCACACCGTGTCGTTCGCCTTCGACATGTCGTGGGAGGAACTGCTCTGGCTCGCCGACGGCCACGAGGTGCACATCTGCGACGAGGAACTGCGCCGCGACGCCCCCCGCCTGGTCGAGTACTGCCTGGAGCACGGGATCGACGTCATCAACGTGACCCCGACCTACGCGCAGCAGCTGGTGGCCGAGGGCCTGCTCGACAACCCCGAGCGGCGGCCGGCGCTGGTGCTGCTGGGCGGCGAGGCCGTCACCCCGACCCTGTGGCAGCGGCTCGCCGAGACCGAGGGGACCGTCGGCTACAACCTGTACGGACCCACCGAGTACACCATCAACACCCTGGGCGTCGGCACCTTCGAATGCCAGGACCCGGTGGTGGGCGTGGCCATCGACAACACGGACGTGTACGTCCTGGACCCGTGGCTGCGGCCGCTGCCGGACGGCGTTCCCGGCGAGCTGTACGTGGCGGGCATCGGCATCGCGCGCGGCTACCTCGGGCAGCCCGCGCAGACGGCGGACCGGTTCGTCGCCTGCCCGTTCGGCGCACCCGGCGAACGCATGTACCGTACCGGCGACCTGGTGCTGCGGCGGCCCGACGGGAACCTGATGTACCTGGGCCGCACCGACCAGCAGGTCAAGATCCGCGGGCACCGCGTCGAACCGGGAGAGGTGGAAGCCGCGTTCGCCGCGCACCCGGCGGTGCGGTTCGCCGCCGCGGTCGCCCAACCGGACCCGCAGGTCGACGGCGCGTACCGGCTCGCCGCCTACCTCGTACTCGGCGGCCCCGGCGGCCCTGGCGGCTCGGACGGCCCGGACCTCGCGGCGGTCGCCGCCGAGGTGGGCGCCGGACTGCCGGACTTCCTGCGCCCGACGCACTACGCCCAGGTCGACCGCATCCCGCTGACCGTGAACGGCAAGGCGGACACCAAGGCCCTGCCGGAGGCCAGGCCGCTCGGCACACTGACCACGGCGGGAGAACGCGGCCCGCAGACCGGGACCGAGACCGTGGTGTGCGAGTTCTTCGCCGAAGCGCTCGACCTGGACGACGACGAGGTGAGCGCGTTGAGCGATTTCGTGTCCCTCGGAGGGCACTCGATGCTGGCGGTGCGGCTGATCGGCCTGCTCCGCCGGGAGTACGGTCCAGTGATCACGGTCCGTGACCTGTTCACCCTGCGAACCCCGGAAATGATTGCCCGCCACCTCGATGAAAACTCCTGACACGCAGCGGCCCCGACCGGGGTCCGACATCCTCAAGGCCGCCCTGCGCCGCAACATCGGCGCCATGACCTGGGGCACCGTCCTCATGGGCCTCTACCAGGCCGGTGAGACCGCCTTCCCCATCGCGCTCGGCCTGATCGTCGAGCACACGATGCAGGACCGCAGCCCCGGTGCGCTCGCCCTGTCGATCGGCGCACTGGCCGTGATCATCACGACCGTGTCGCTGTCCTGGCGGTTCGGCATGCGCATCCTGCAGAAGGCCAACACGACCGAGGCGCACCGCTGGCGGGTGAAGGTGGCCGACTGCGGACTCGAACCGGTCGCCAGGGACGCCGGCCTCAAGTCCGGCGAGGTGCTGACCATCGCCACCGAGGACGCCGACCAGACGGCCGACATCATCGAGGTGGTGCCGCTGCTGATCAGCTCCCTGGTCGCGGTACTGGTCGCGGCGGTCGCGCTGGGACTGGCCGACATCCGGCTCGGCCTGCTGGTGATCGTGGGAACCGCCCTGATCCTGTCCGTCCTCAGCGTGATGTCCCGGCGGATCGGCTCCAGTACCCGCGAACAGCAGGCCCGGGTGGCCCGGGCGGGCGCCAAGGTCGCCGACCTGATCACCGGCCTGCGCCCGCTGCACGGCTTCGGCGGCAACCACGCGGCCTTCCGGTCCTACCGGAGGGTCAGCACGGAGGCCAAGCACCAGGCGATCACCGTGGCCGGGGTCAACGGCGCCTACGCGGGCACCGCGACGGCCCTCAACGCGGCCCTCGCCGCGGCGGTGACCCTGACGGCGGGCTGGCTCGCCTTCGACGGCCGCATCACCGTCGGGGAGCTCGTCATGGCCGTGGGCCTCGCCCAATTCATCATGGAACCACTGAAGATGTTCTCGGACATGCCCAAGTACGTGATGATGGCCCGCGCGTCGGCCGAGCGGATGGCGCTGGTGCTGGTCGCGCCACCGGTCTCGGTCCCGGGGCCGGAGCGCCCGGCCGCGGGCGGCGGCCTGGAGGTCGACTGCGTCCGGCACGGGGGGCTGCGCGCGCTGAAGTTCCAGGTGCCCGCGGGGGAGTTCGTGGCGATCGCCGCCTACCAGCCGCGCGCGGCGGCCGACCTCGCCGCGATCCTGGCCATGCGGGTCCCGCCCCACGAGTACGAGGGCGTGGTGCGGCTCAGCGGCGAGGAGCTCGCCGCCCTGTCGATCGAGGCGGTCCGCGAACACATGCTGGTGAACCCGTACGACGGGGAGATCTTCGCGGGCACCCTCCGTACGAACATCGACCCGTCGGGCACCAGCCAAACGGTCGCCGAGGCCGTCGAGGCGTCCCTGCTGACCGACGTCGTCGCCCTCCACCGCGAGGGGCTCGACCACGGCGTCCGCGACCGCGGCGCGAACCTCTCCGGCGGGCAGCGCCAACGGCTGTCCCTGGCCCGCGCCCTGGCCGCCGACACCGACATCCTCGTCCTGCACGATCCGACCACGGCCGTCGACGCGGTCACCGAGCAGCTCATCGCGCGCAACATCGCCGAGCTGCGACGGGGCCGCACCACTGTCGTGATCACCAGCAGCCCGGCCCTCCTGGACGCCGCCGACCGGGTGCTCGTCCTGGACGACGGCGTGATCACCGCCGAGGACACCCACCGCAACCTCCTCGCCGGTGACGAGGACTACTGCCTGGCGGTGGCCCGTTGACCCCTTAGGGGGTGTCCGCAAGGTCCCGCCTGGCCCGCGACGCCCGGCACGGCACCTCGCCGCGTTGTCGAAGCGCGCGAGTACGAACAGGTACGAGCTGCGGCTCTCCGCCTTGCGATGCACCGCGCCGGACGCCGCGGGCCACGCCCTCCGGGCGCCGGCGCTACTTTGCGGACACCCCCTGGCCGAGCGCCCAGGCGACGTCCCGGAGCAGGGCGTGGCGCCAGCCCGCCCGGTCGTGGCCCGAGGCCGAGCGGGAGACCCGTACGGTCGCGCCGGCCTGCTCGGCCAGGGTCTCGACCGCCTCGCAGTGCGGCAGCATCCGCGTCTCGTGCTCCCCTACGTCGAAGGCGATCCGCAGAGCGGACAGGTCGGGCCGACGCTCCCGCAGGCGTGCGGCGATCGCGCCCCCGGCCGGGCCGCCCAGGGGGTCCGCCGACTTCACGGCGTCGGGCGTCCACCACAGCGACGCCGACTGGCAGGCGACCCGCGAGATCAGATCCGGGAACTCCAGCGCCGCGTACACCGCGCTCAGCCCGCCGAGGCTCTGCCCCGCGACCACCAGCCGGTCCGGGTCCGCGGGCACCCCGGATTGCGCCACCAGCGGCAGCAGTTCGTGCCGGACCGCCTCCCACAGCTCCGGCCGGCACGCGAATTCGGCCTCCCGGTCCCTGGTCGGCAGGAAGACGAGGGTGACGGGAGGCATTCCGCCACTGGCGACGGCGGAGTCGAAGGCGGCCATGGCCGGGTGCAGGTACAGCCAGTCGTCCCCGTCGAGCAGCAGCACGACCGGACCGCCGCCGCCCGCCGGGTGGACCCGTACGGTCCGCCGCCCGGCGAGCCGCGCGCCGGCCCAGCGGATCCGGGCGGGCGGGACGGGCAGCACGTCGCGGGCGCCGATCAGGGGCCAATGAGGCTGCACCGGGGCGTCCGGGGTGGCGGCGACGGACCGGTCACCGCCCGCACCGACCGGGTTGAACGGATCGGCGTGCGCCGTGCCGCCCGCGAGGAACTGATAGGTCAACCGCAGCCGCGCGGGGAGGCGGACCTCGGCGTACCAGCAGTCCGTGTCGCGCCAGCGGCGCAGCGGCACGTCGTCCGCCCAGCTCTCGAAGGTGAGGTCGGCCGGGGAGCCGCGCCACAGGAACAGGGTCGTCCAACCGCCGTCCTCGGCAGGCACCGACCCGGGCCCTGCGGCCGCCGCCCAGAACTCCTCGGACCCCGGCTCGCCGGGCAGTCCGTATGCGGCGAAGGCGGTCTCCAGAGGCATGAAGTCTCCTAGCGGCAGCGGGAGTTAGGTGAACCTAACTTTATAGCGTTCCTGTGGGGTCCGGGAGAGGATGACCTTGGAAAAGGGGTTCCCGTCGGCGGATCGCGGCGGCGGGGGCGCCGCGGGCGGGCCGAAGGGGCATCGTGCAGGCAGTGTTATCGGCGGGGCGGATGATCACGGGTCCGGGCGGACAGGTGGTCCCGGACGGGGCCGTGCTGTGCGACGGGGGAGTGATCGTGGCGGCCGGGCCGCGCGCGGAGGTCGAGGCGCAGGCAGGGGCGGACATTCCCCGACTGGCCTTCCCCGAGGGCACCCTGCTGCCCGGCCTCATCGATGCCCACGTCCATCTCGCGCTCGACGCCGGCCCCGATCCCGTGGCCGGCCTCCAGGCAGCGAGCGACGCCGAGCTCTAC
This sequence comes from Streptomyces sp. NPDC054932, assembly GCF_053610205.1. Taxonomy (NCBI): domain Bacteria; kingdom Bacillati; phylum Actinomycetota; class Actinomycetes; order Kitasatosporales; family Streptomycetaceae; genus Streptomyces; species Streptomyces sp. NPDC054932. The sequence goes on from NZ_JBSGXU010000052.1 coordinate 15,882, forward strand.
GCGGGGATGGCGGACCGGGCGGGACGACTGCTCGCCACGGGCGTGACCACGGCGCGCGATCTCGGCGACCGGGGCGGGCTCGCCGTACGGCTGCGGGACGAGATCGCGGCCGGGCGGGTGCCGGGGCCGCGGCTGCTGTCCGCCGGAACGCCCCTGACCGTTCCGGGCGGGCACTGCTGGTTCATGGGCGGCGAGGTCGAGGGGATCGAGGCGATCCGCGAGGCCGTCCGCCGCAACGCGGCCGCCGGAGCGGACCTGATCAAGGTCATGGCCACCGGCGGCGGCATCACCAAGGGCGGACCGGCCGTCTGGCAGGCCCAGTTCACCCCGGAGGAGCTGGGCCTCATCGTGGCGGAGGCGCGGAGCTTCGGATTGCCGGTGGCCGCGCACGCCCACGGGACCGAGGGCATCGCGGCCGCCGTGGCCGCCGGGGTGGACACCATCGAGCACTGCACGTGGATGGGGCGCGCGGGCTTCGACGTACGGGAGGACCTGGCCGACGCCATCGCGGCGCGCGGCATCGCCGTCTGTCCCGCGGCGAGCCCCGACTGGCGGGGTTTCGCGGAGCGGTTCGGCCGTGAGCGGGCCGAGGAGATGTTCGGGCGGATCCGGTGGATGGCCGGGCGCGGCGTACGGCTGCTGCCCGGCACGGACGCGGGCGTCCCGCACGCCGTCTTCGACGGGTTCGTCTCCGGCCTGGAGTTCTTCGCGCACATCGGGCTGGCCCCGGCCGAGATCGTCGACCTGGCCACTTCGGGCGCGGCGCGGGCCCTGGGGATCGACGGGGAGACCGGGCGGCTCGCGGCCGGGCTCCGGGCCGACCTGCTCGTCGTGGACGGCGATCCGCTGGCCGACCTCGCCGCGCTGCGGTCGGTTCGGCTGGTGGTGGCCGGTGGGAGGGTGGCTACGGCGCGGGGCGCTGCCTGAGCAGGGGTACGACGGGGGTGCGGGCCGCCGGGACGCGCTCCAGGACCCCGCCCGCGAAGACGTCGTACAGGGGCAGCGTCTCCAGGTGGACGTAGCCGATGTGGCAGTCGCAGATGGTCAGCGGGCAGGGGCGGGGGCCGAGCGCGGTCCGGTAGGAACCGTCGTAGAGGTTGCCGAGCTCGGCGCGGACGAAGTGGCAGCGGCGGACCGTCCCGTCGCCGTCCACCGAGATCACCGACTCGCCCGTGCGGCACGGCAGTCCGGCCGAGCGGTGCGGGTGCCGGCTGTACGGGAAGAGCGGGTCGAGCGCGGTCCAGGTGTCGGCCTCGGCGTCGCCGTAGGTGTGGCCGTCGGCGGCGTTCACCCACAGGTAGACGTGGGCGGGCAGGTCGGCGCGCAGCCTGCGGGCGTGTTCCAGGTTCTCGGGGAGGCCGACGATGCCGACGCTGTGGCGGATGCCCCGGTCGGCGAGGTCGCGCAGCTTGCCGAGGAACCGGTCGTAGGGCGTCTGTCCCGGATGGTAGGTGCACCACAGGGCGAGGGTGGCGGGGTCGGCGTCCGCGAGCCACTCGGTGCGGCAGCTGAGGTTGGTCTGGATGGCGACGCGGTCGACGTGCGGCCGGTGGGAGAGGTCGACGAGGGCGCGGCGGTACCAGGAGCGGACGAGCCCCTCGCCCCACGGGGTGAACAGGAGGGAGAGCCGGTCCTCCCCGGCACGGGAGCGCGCCCAGTCGGCGAAGCGTTCCAGGGCCGCCCGGTCGGCGCGCAGTTGGGCGGTGGTGTCCCGCCGCTTGGCGAAGGGACAGTACGGACAGTCGTAGTCGCAGGAGGCGAGCGGGCCGCGGTAGAGCAGGGTGAGGTCCACGGCGGTCACTTGGTCTCGTAGGCGGCCATCGCGGCCCGCACGGCCGGTGAGAACAGCTCGGGTCCGAGCGCGTCGGAGTGGGCGAGCCCCTCGGGGGTGAGGCGCAGGAGCGGGCCCGTGCCGTCCTGGTCGAGCCAGCCACGGGCGGCGAACGCGGCCAGTTCGGCGGGGAAGTCGTCGTGCGGATCGGTGGCGAACCGCTCCCGGTAGTCGGCGACCGGCATGCCCTGGGCCTGGAGGAGCGACTGCAGGAGGTGACGGCGGCGTGCCTCGTCGCCGTCGGCGTACCGGCCGTGGGCGGCACGGGTGAAGTCGTCGGTGGCGGTGTAGTCGTCGATGATCGCCCGGATCTCGCCCATGTCGACGGCGTAGTCGAACGAATAGTGCAGCGTGGAGGTGTAGGAGCGGGCGCCGCAGCCCAGGCCGATCATGCCGTCGGTCTGGCACGCGTGGTCGTCGGGGCCCTGGGGCGCGGTCCCGGCCAGCCGGAACATGCGCATCGACACCTGCTCGTAGCCGTGCGCCAGGAGGTGGTCGCGGCCCTGCCGGTAGAGGTTCAGGCGCTGCTCGTCCCAGACCCGGTCGGTCAGGGCGGTGCGCCGGGCGAGCCCGGTGAGCGGCCGGACGTACAGGGGGTAGAGGTACAGCTCCTCGGGGCGCCAGGCCAGGGCGGCGTCCAGGGAGGTGCGCCACGTGGCGGGCGTCTGGCCGTCGATGCCGTAGATGAGGTCGATGTTGAGGACCGGGATCCGGGCGTCGCGGATGCGGCCGAGCGCCGCCTCGACGTCGGCGCGGCGCTGGGGGCGCACGGCGGCCCGGGCCTCCTCGGCGAGGAAGCTCTGCACTCCGATGCTGAGACGGGTGGCGCCGCGCTCGGCGAGGACGGCGAGCCGGTCGGCGGTGGCGGTGGCCGGGGAGGTCTCGACGGACAGCGGGACGGCGCGCAGGTCGGCGCCCATGCGGTGCTCGGCGATGTCGCAGAGCCGTTCCAGTTCGCGGGCCGTCAGGAAGGTGGGCGTTCCGCCGCCGAAGGCGGCGTTGGCGAAGGAGACGGGTCCGTCGTCGCCGAGGGCGTCGCGGACGGCGGTGGCCTGGCGGTCCAGGGCGTCGAGGTAGCGGCCGGTGAGCCCGTCGGGGGCGCCGATGCGGGTGAAGAGGTTGCAGAAGCCGCAGCGGACCTCGCAGAAGGGTATGTGGAGGTAGAGGGAGAGGGCGTCCTTGCGTTCGCCGTGCCACAGGTCCCGCAGGGCGGGCCGGTCGGCGAGCAGCCGGTAGGCGGTCTTGTGGGGGTAGGCGTAGACGTAGGCGCCGTACGGACCGACCGGGTCGGCGGGTGCGGTGGGGGCCGTGGCCGCGGTGGGGGAGGGCGCGAGGGCGGTCATGCGGACGGCTCCAGGAAGAAGTGGGCGTACGGCACGGTCCAGACGGCCTCGTGCGCGAGGCGGTGGCCGGTGTAGCCGTCGTCGCCATAGGTGGTGCCGTGGTCGGAGCAGACGATCGCGAAGCAGCGGCGGCGGGAGCTCATGGCGGTGAGGAGCCGGCCGATGTGCCGGTCGATGTATTCGAGGGCGGCGGCGTGGGTGGCGCGGGTGTCCCCGGCCTCGGCGGTGGCGCCGGGGAGGTGGAACCAGTTGGGCTGGTGCAGCGCGGAGGCGTTGAGGAAGAGGAACAGCCGCTGCCCGGCGGGGAGTGCGGCCACGACCTGCTCGGCCCGCTCGACCTGTGCCTCGAAGGAGGTGGGCGACGCCACGCCGAACCCCGGCTCCCAGTGGCTCTCCTGGAACATGCCGGGCAGTACGCCGCCCAGCGCGCCCTGCTTGTTGAAGAAGCCGACGCCGCCGATGCACACCGTGCGGTATCCGGCAGCGGCGAGGCCGGACACCAGGTCGGGCGTGTCGAAGACGTAGGTGCGCCCGGCGGTCGTCTCGCTGCCGGCGAAGCGGGCGGCGAACAGCCGCGGGTGCGGTCCGGGCCGGGCCGGCGTGGGCAGGAAACCGGCGAACATCGCCTGATGGGAGGCGTAGGTGAAGCTGCCCGGGGCGTGCCGCTCCTCCCAGACGCCGCCGGGCAGGTGCCGGGCCAGGTTCGGGATGCGTCCGGCGGCGGCCAGTTCCACGGCGACGTCGTGGCGCAGGGTGTCCAGGGTGAGCAGGAGCAGGTCGTCGTGGCCGACGACCTCGTTCATGTCGGGGAGGGGGAGCGGGAGCGGGAGCGGGAGGGCGATCGGGTCGGTCTCAGGCGGGTGCACTGTGGTTCCTCGTGGGGTGGTGCCGTACGTGTCTGCGGGTGGCGGCGGCGATCTGCGCGCCGTAGGTGTCCAGACCTTCGGCGCCGCTGCCCGGCAGTCCGGTCAGGCCCGGCAGGAGGTCGCCGAAGGCGTTGACCTCGGCGACCGCGAACCGGCGCCAGCCGGCCGCGGGCAGCAGGTCGACGCCGACGCACAGGGTGCCGGGGAAGCACGCCGCGGCCCGCTCGCAGATGCGCAGGGCCTCGGTCCAGGCCGGACCCGCGGCCGAGACCGCGGCGGACAGGTCCCCGCGGCGGCCGCCGAGATGGAGATTGGTCATGGGTGTCCGGCTGGTGCGGACCACGGCATGGGTGGCCCGCCCGGCCACGACGACCACGCGCAGGTCGGCCGCTCCGTCCCCGAGGGAGACCTTGGGCCACCACCGTTCGACGTGGAGTCCGTCGGGGGCGAGGGCGTCGACCAGCGCGGCCACCTCCGGCTCGCGCGTGAGGCGGCGTACCCGCAGGGAGTTGTGCAGCCGCCCGTCCTGCGCGCACTCCACCGATGTGGTCGCCCTGATCCGGCCCCCGCCGGCCGTCTCGACGGCGACGACACCGGAGGCGGAGGACCCGTGGGCGGGCTTCAGGAACACCCGCGGCATGCCGTGCGCGTCCATGAGGGCCCGTACGTCGTCCCACCCGCGCACCGGTGTGTTCCCGCCGGAGGTCGGCGACTGCGGTACGGGCACTCCGGCGCGGGCGAGGGCACGGTGGCAGCGCCGCTTGTCGAAGAGGACGGCCAGCTCGTCGGCGTCGTCGAGGCGCAGGCCGCCGGTCAGCGTCCGGACGGCGGCCGTGAACGCGGCGTACCAGCGGGCCCCGCCCTCCACCCGGGTGGGGTCGCCGGCGCCGCGCAGCAGCCGGTCGACCTCGGCGTTCTCCCCGGGCGACTCGATCCGGACGATCTCGTCGCCGGCGAAGGCGGCGCCGCCCCCGCGCAGCACCTCGGTCCAGGGGACGACGCGCGGCGCGGGCAGCCCGGCGTCGCGCAGGGCCCCGGAGAACAGGGCGAGGCGCCGGTTCTCCGGATTGCCGACGACCGCCCAGCGCGGCGGCGGTGCGAGGTCCGTCATGGCCCGCTCGCTACTCGCCGACGGCGACGTAGCGCCAGACCCGGCCGTCGTCCTCGTCCTCCTCGGCGTGGCCGCGGTCCAGGTCGAGGGTGACTCCGGTGCCGCCCAGGACCTCCTCGAGGCGCCGGCGCAGCGGCTCGCCGACGTAATTGTGGTGCAGGTCCAGCTTCTTGAGGTGGCTCAGGGGTTGGCCGGAGAGCAGGGCGGTCGCGCCCTGGTCGGTGAGGACGCCCATCGACAGGTCGAGGTTCTCCAGGCGGGCGACGACGGGAGCGGACGCCACGGCGGCGGCGATCTCGTCCTGGATGTCGCTGTTGCGCAGGCCCAGGTGGCGCAGGCGCGGCAGGCGGTCGCCGTCGAGGATCGGGGCCACGTCGTCGACCGTGCCGTCCCCGCCGTACTCGGACGTGCCGAGCCACAGGTCGAGGTTCTCCAGGGCGGGCAGGTCACTGCCTGCGACACCGCGGACGGCCTCGGCGGGCATACCGCCGGTCTCGACGGTCAGGGAGCGCAGGTTCCGGTGCGTGACGGCGGGGAAGACCAGACCGGAGCCGCCGCGCACGCCGAATTCCTCCAGCTCCGGGAAGCCGTCGAGGAGCGGACCGACATCGCCCTGGTTGATCCAGGAGATCTCGCACTGCTCCGACTCCATGTCCCCGAGGAACAGGGCCCGCAGGGCGGGCAGGTGCGGCCGGGCTTCGACGAGGGCGGCGATGATGTCCTCGGGCCCGCTGTCGTAGGCCTCTTCCCAGGAGCCGACGACGAGCGCGCGGACCGCGGTGGTGTCGACCGCGGCACGGAACCGGGCGAACGCCTCGGTCCAGCTCTCCTCGCTGTCGTAGCTGTCGCTGGAGATCCGCCACGCGACGGCGTCCGCCGCGGGCAGGCGGGTCGTGCCCGCGTCCTGCGGCGTCGGGAAGTCGAAGACGGGCAGCCCGCACGATTCCGTCAGATGCCTCGCGTAGCTCATGGGTGCCGCCGTTCCTCGCCTGTCGCGTCCGATGTGCTGAAAGTTGTACCAAGCGGCACTGACAGCGCCGGAGGCAGGGCGGGCGGAAGGCCGTTGTCAGACCCGCCTCCTACCTTCGGAGAAGAACGCGGCGCACCGGGCGGCGCGTGGGGAAGGGGACACCTGTGTACCGGCAGGGGGACGTACTCATCGTGCCGCTCGACGAGTCGGCGGTGCCGCCGTCCGCGGCCGCGGCGGACCAGGAGCCGCGGGACGGCCGGGGCCGGATGGTCCTGGCGCTGGGCGAGGTCACGGGGCACGCGCACGCCGTGCTCGGACCCGGCAGGCTCGTGAGGGAGCCCGGGGCCTTCGGCCCGCTGCTCCTGCATCTCCCGGACGGCGGGCGGGTGGTGCACGAGGAGCACGCCGCGATACCCCTGCCCAAGGGCTGGTACCGGGTCGTGCGGCAGCGGGAGTACCTGCCCGGAGCGGTACGGATCGTGGCGGACTGACGGCATGGCGGACAGTGGGGGGAGCAGGATCGTGGTGAACGACACCAACGACACCGATGTGTGGAGGGCTGCCGCGGCGGCCACCGGGCCGGCCGACCGCGCGGCCGCGGAGGCCGGGGTGCGCCTCGCGTACCGGTCGGCGGGCCTGGCGGAGCCGGAGCGGATCGTGTGGGCGGACTCGCCCCGGGCGGCGGTGCGGCTGCTCGGCGGGGACGACGGGCCCTGGGGGCCGGCCGCGCGGGGGCGCGGCGTGCGGGAGGCGGTGCGCAGCGCGCCGTGGGCGGCCGAGCGGGAGCGGACGCAGCGGCGGCTCGGCCCGCAGGGCTGGGGGCGGCACTGGAGCGCGACGGGCGGCCGCCTGTGGGAGAACACGGAGCGGCTTGCGGAGCGGGTCCGCACGGGTCTCGTCGAGGAGTTGACGGCCGGCGCCGAGTCCCCGGCGGCCGAGGAGCGACGGCTGCGACTGCTGCTCCTGGAGGCGGTGCTCGGGCAGCACGACGCGGCCTGGCTGTGCGCCTTCGACACGCAGGAGGGCGCGCCGCTGCACGGGCTCGGCCTCCGGGCCCGCTCGGCCGGCTGGTGCTGGCCCTACGAACGGCTGGCCGTGGTGTGCGAGAGGCCGGTGGAGCTGCACCGGGACGAGGCGGGCCGGCTGGACCGCGGGGACGGCCCGGCGCTGGCGTTCCCCGACGGCTTCGCGCTGTACGCGTGGCGGGGCATGCCCGTGCCGGCCGAATTCCTGGCCGGGCTGGGCACGCTGACGCCCGAGCGGATCCGGGCGGAGGAGAATGCCGAACTGCGCCGGGTGATGCTGGAGTTCTACGGGTACGACCGCTATCTGCGGGAGTCGGGGGCCGCCCCCGTGCACCGGGACGAGACGGGTGTGCTGTGGCGCATACCCATGCCGGACGACGAGGCCGTCGTGATGGTGGAGGTCGTCAACTCGACGCCGGAGCCGGACGGCACCAGCCGCACCTACTGGCTGCGGGTACCGCCGCGGACCCGGACGGCCCGCGAGGGCGTGGCCTGGACGTTCGGCCTCGGGGCCGAGGCGTACGCGCCGCTCCGGGAGACCTGAGCACCCGGGGGTGTCCTGCCCGCGCGGGCCCGGTGGCGCAGTCCCGGCCCACGGGTGCGTCCCCGCCACGGACCGGCAGGAGCGGAAGCGCGGCCGGGTGCGCAGGGCGGGGCCGGCGGGACAGCCGCAGCGGCGGCCGCCGCCCGCACGGCCGCCGGGATCCGGCCTGAGAGCTCACCGGCCCGGGAGCTCACCGGCCCATGTCCGTACCGCCGTGCCGCCCGCCATCACCCTGCGTGACGAATCGCCACAGTCGTCGTTCCGGCCCGAAAACGGCCCTGTTCGGGTGTCGCCCGCCGCACTCGCCGCTTCCTCCCGCTCCGTGCATCTCCGCCACGCGCCTCCCTGTGCCTTATGTCCCTATTTAGATCCTCTTCGTCAGTGAAGCAGGCCACTCTCCGCGATGTATTGCGCATGGATTCCGGGAGTCGGGGCAGGCGGCCGGATCACGTCGGTCTGACCGACAGGGGGACCCAAAGGGACGAAAGGCAATACGCAACGTGACGGCAGCACAGCAGACCATCCACGTGGGCGGAGAGTGGCGCGAAGCCCTGTCCGGAGCCACGCGCGAGATCATCGACCCCGTCGACGCGACCCCGTTCGCGGTCGTGTCGGAGGGCGGCGTCCAGGACACCGACGACGCCGTCGCCGCGGCACGGGCCGCCTTCGACGCCGGCGCCTGGCCGCGCACCCCCGTCGCCGAGCGGGCCGCCCTGTTGCGGCGCGTCGCCGACCTGCTGGAGCGCGACCGCGAGCGGATCGGCGCCCTGGAGAGCCGGGACGCGGGCAAGACCCTCGAGGAGGGCCGCGTCGACGTCGACTGCGTCCGCGACGCCTTCCGCTACTTCGCCGACCTCGTGGAGAAGGAGGACGGCGGGCGGATCGTCGACGCCGGTTCGGACGAGATCCGCAGCGTCGTCGTGCACGAGCCGGTCGGGGTGTGCGCGCTGATCACGCCGTGGAACTACCCCCTGCTCCAGGCCAGCTGGAAGATCGCGCCCGCCCTCGCCGCCGGCAACACCTTCGTGATCAAGCCCAGTGAGATCACCCCACTGACCACCGTCGTGCTGATCGAGTTGCTGCTGGAGGCCGGACTCCCGCTCGGTGCGGCCAACATCGTCACCGGTCCCGGCGGTACGGTCGGCGCCCGGCTCGCCGAGCACCCCGACGTCGACCTCGTCTCGTTCACCGGCGGCCTCGTCAGCGGCACGAAGGTCGCCAGGGCGGCTGTCGACAGCGTCAAGAAGGTCGCCCTCGAACTGGGTGGCAAGAACCCCAACGTCGTCTTCGCCGACGCGTGTTCGACGCCCGAGGGGTTCGACACCGCCGTCGACCAGGCGCTCAACGCCGCCTTCATCCACAGCGGTCAGGTCTGCTCCGCCGGCTCCCGCCTCATCATCGAGGAGCCGCTGCGCGACCGTTTCGTCGCCGAGCTCGCCCGCCGGGCCGAACTGATCCGGCTGGGACGCGGCACCGACGCGGGCGTCGAGTGCGGACCGCTCGTCTCCGCGGCGCAGCTGGCGCGGACCGAGGCGTACGTGGCCTCCGCCCTCGACGAGGGCGCGCGGCTGCTCGCGGGCGGCGAGAGGCCGGCCGGTCCCGGCTTCTTCTTCCGGCCCACGGTCCTGGACCGGTGCCACCGCGGCATGCGGGTCGTCCGCGAGGAGGTCTTCGGCCCCGTCCTCACCGTGGAGACCTTCCGTACCGAGGAGGAGGCCGTCGCCCTCGCCAACGACACCGAGTACGGCCTTGCCGGAGCGGTGTGGACCTCCGACGAACAGCGTGCCCGGCGGGTCGCCGCCCTGATGCGCCACGGCACCGTCTGGATCAACGACTACCACCCCTACCTGCCGCAGGCGGAATGGGGCGGCTTCGGGAAGTCCGGCATCGGCCGCGAACTGGGTCCCGGCGGTCTCGCCGAATACCGGGAGGCCAAGCACATCTACCAGAACCTCGCTCCGCGCCCCGTGCGCTGGTTCGCGGGCGAGACGGCGAAGGGCCAGGCATGAACGACCGGCACGTGTACGACTACGTCGTCGTGGGCGGCGGCACCGCGGGTTCCGTGATCGCCTCCCGGCTGACCGAGGACCCGGACGTCACCGTCGCCGTCATCGAGGGCGGCCCCAGCGACGTCGGCCGTGACGACGTCCTCACCCTGCGCCGCTGGATGGGACTGCTCGGCGGCGAGCTGGACTACGACTACCCCACCACCCGGCAGCCCCGGGGCAACTCCCACATCCGGCACAGCCGGGCGCGGGTGCTGGGCGGCTGCTCCTCGCACAACACCCTCATCGCGTTCAAACCCCTGCCCTCCGACTGGGACGAGTGGGCGGACGCCGGCGCCGAGGGGTGGGACGCGGAGTCCATGGACCCCTACTTCGCCCGCCTGCGCAACAACATCGTCCCCGTCGCCGAGGCGGACCGGAACGCGATCGCCCGGGACTTCGTGGACGCGGCGCAGACCGCGCTCGGTGTGCCGCGCGTCGAGGGCTTCAACAGACAGCCCTTCGACGAGGGAGTCGGCTTCTTCGACCTCGCCTACCACCCGGAGAACAACAAGCGGTCGTCCGCCTCGGTCGCCTATCTGCACCCTTTCCTGGACCGGCCGAACCTGCACATCGCCCTGGAGACCTGGGCCTTCCGGCTGGAGCTGGAGGGCACCCGCGCCACCGGCGTGCACGTCCGTACCAAGGAGGGCGCGGAGCACGTCGTATGCGCCCGGCGCGAGGTACTGGTGTGCGCGGGGGCCGTGGACACCCCGCGCCTGCTGCTGCACTCCGGCATCGGGCCGCGTGCCGACCTGGAGAAGCTCGGCATCCCCGTCGTGCACGACCTGCCGGGCGTCGGGGAGAACCTGCTCGACCACCCCGAGTCGGTCATCGTGTGGGAGACCCACGGGCCGATTCCGGAGAACTCCGCGATGGACTCCGACGCCGGACTGTTCGTCCGCCGGGACCCGCAGGCCGAGGGCCCGGACCTGATGTTCCACTTCTACCAGATCCCCTTCACCGACAATCCGGAGCGCCTGGGGTACGAACGACCCGAGCACGGCGTGTCGATGACCCCGAACATCCCCAAGCCGCGCAGCCGCGGCCGGCTCTACCTGACGAGCGCCGACCCCGAGGTCAAGCCCGCGCTCGACTTCCGGTACTTCACCGACGAGGACGACTACGACGGCCGGACCCTCGTCGACGGGATACGCATCGCCCGGCGGATCGCGGCGAGCGAACCGCTGGCCGGATGGGTCAAGCGCGAGGTGTGCCCGGGCCCCGAGGTGACCTCCGACGAGGAGCTCAGCGCGTACGCCCGCCAGGTCGCGCACACCGTCTACCATCCGGCCGGCACCTGCCGGATGGGGGCCGCCGACGACGAACTCGCCGTCGTCGCGCCCGACCTGCGGATCCGGGGCCTCGAGGGCATCCGGATCGCCGACGCGTCCGTCTTCCCCACCATGACCGCCGTCAACCCGATGATCGGCGTGCTCATGGTCGGCGAGAAGGCCGCCGACCTGCTGGGAGGAACCACCCGATGAACACTCCGCCGCACAGCACGACCGCCCCGCAGCCCCCGGCGCAACCCGTCTTCTCCGTACGCGACCTGTGGAAGGTCTTCGGTCCGAAGGCCGACCGGGTGCCGGCCGACAAGGAGCTGAGGGCCCTCGGCGCCGCCGAACTGCGCGAGCGCACCGGCTGCACCGCCGCAGTCCGCGATGTCTCCTTCGACGTCCGCAAGGGTGAGGTCTTCGTCGTCATGGGCCTGTCGGGCTCGGGCAAGTCGACGCTCGTACGCTGCCTGACCCGGCTCATCGAACCGACCTCGGGCACCATCTCCATCGACGGCGAGGACGTGCTGTCCATGGACACCGGCCGGCTCCGCGAGCTGCGCCGGCACCGGGCGGCGATGGTCTTCCAGCACTTCGGGCTGCTGCCGCACCGGACGGTGCTCGACAACATCGCCTACGGGCTGGAGATCCAGGGCGTGGGACGCGCCGAACGGCGCGAGCGGGCGGCCGAGTTCGTCACCAAGGTCGGCCTGGAAGGCATGGAGCAGCGCAGGCCGAGCCAGCTGTCCGGTGGCCAGCAGCAGCGCGTCGGGCTGGCCCGCGCACTCGCCGTGGACCCCGAAGTCCTGCTGTTCGACGAGCCGTTCAGCGCACTCGACCCGCTCATCCGCCGGGACATGCAGGAGGAGGTCGTACGCCTGCACCGGGAGGAGGGCCGCACGATGGTCTTCATCACGCACGACCTCAGTGAGGCGCTGAAGCTCGGCGACCGCATCGCGCTGATGCAGGGCGGCCGGATCGTGCAGCTCGGCACACCGGAGGAGATCGTGGGAGCCCCCGCCGACGACTACGTCAGGGACTTCGTCCGGGACGTGCCGCGCGAGCAGGTGCTGACCGTCCGCTCGGCGATGCGCCCCGCCCGCATCGGCGAGTCCGAGGCCGGTCCCGCGCTCGCCCCCGGTGCCACCGTCCACGAGGCCATCGAGGCCGTCGCCCGCACGGGCGAGAACGCGCGGGTCGTCGAGGACGGCAAGTGCCTCGGTGTCGTCGACCACGCGGGACTCCTCGGTGTCGTCGCCGGGGTCCCCGTGGCGACGGGGAAGGCGGTGGCCTGATGTATTCCCATACGACCTGGCCGCCGCCGTGCGGCACGACCGGAGCCGGCGCCGGGCGGTGGGGCCGATGACAGCCACCCTCACCCCCGTTCCTCCGGGCTCCACGACCGGCACCGGCACCGGCACCGGCACCGGCACCGGCACCGGCACCGACGCCGGACCCGGTGCGCTGCGCGCGCTCGCGCGCCATCGGGGTCGGCTGATCGGCGCCTGCTCGGCCGTCGCACTCGTCCTCGGTGCCGTGCTCCTGGGCGGCGGCAACTGGCCCGCCGCGCTCGCCGTCGACCTCTCGGGACCGCTCGACCGCACCGGTGACTGGATCATCGACAACCGCGACGGGCACCCCCTGTTCCTCTACTTCCTCGGCCACGTCAGCAACCTCGTGGTCGTCGCCGTCCGCGCCGTGTACCTGGTGCTGCTCGCCCTCGGCTGGGCCGGCGTCACCGCCGCCGCCGGGCTGGTGGCCTGGCGGCTCGCGGGAGTCCGGCTCGCGCTGACCTCCACCGCCGCCTTCGCCGTGTGCGGACTGCTCGGCATGTGGGTGCCCACCATGCAGACGCTCGCCCTGATGGTGGTCGCCGTCGCCGCGTCCGTGCTGCTCGGCGGCCTCCTCGGGCTGGCCGCCGGCCTGTCGGACCGCACGCACCGGATCCTGCGGCCGGTGCTGGACACCATGCAGGTGCTGCCGGCCTTCGCCTACCTCCTGCCCGTCGTCCTGGTCTTCGGCATCGGCGTGCCCGCGGCCGTCCTCGCGACCGTCGTCTACGCCGCCCCGCCCATGGCCCGCCTCACCGCGCTCGGACTGCGCGGAGCGGACGTCGGCGTCGTGGAGGCCGCCACCTCCCTCGGCGCCACCGGCAGGCAGCGGCTGCTGACGGCCCGGCTGCCGCTGGCCCGCAAGGAACTGCTGCTCGGCGTCAACCAGTCGATCATGATGGCGCTGGGGATGGCCGTGATCGCGTCCGTCATCGGCGCGGGCGGTCTCGGTGACCGCGTCTACCAGGCACTGGCCTCCGTCGACGTCGGCGCCGCGCTCGCCGCAGGCGTACCGATCGTGCTGCTCGCCGTCGTCCTGGATCGGGTCACCGCCGCGGCGGGGGAGCGGATCGGCGCGGCCGCGGCCCACCGGTCCGCTCTCGGCTGGGCCGTCGCCGTCGTGGTGACCGCCTCCGTCGCCGTCGGGACCCGCCTGGCCGGCACGCTCTCCTGGCCCGACGGGTGGACGCTGCCCATCGCCGACCCCGTCAACGCGGCGGTCGACTGGATGACCGCCCACATCTACAAGGGCGTGCCCCTCGTCGGCGGCACCGCCGACTGGGCGGCCCACTTCACCACGTGGGTCCTGGACCCCCTGCGCGGCGGACTGCAGTGGCTGCCCTGGTGGACGGTGCTGCTGACCGTCGGCGCACTCGCCCTGCTCATCGGCACCTGGCGCACCGCCGTGACCGCCGTCCTCGCGATGGCCGCGATCGGTGTGCTCGGGGTGTGGGACCCGGCCCTCGACACCCTGTCCCAGGTACTGGCCGCCGTCGCCGTGACCGTGCTGCTCGGCTTCACCCTCGGGGTCGCCGCGGCCCGCAGCAGCCGCCTGGGACGCGCACTGCGGCCCGTCCTCGACGTCTTCCAGACGATGCCGCAGTTCGTGTACCTGATCCCGGTGGTCGCCCTGTTCGGCGTGGGCCGCGCCCCGGCGGTCGCGGCAGCCGTGGTCTACGCGCTGCCCGCGGTGGTGCGGATCACCGCCCAGGGGGTGCGCGCGGTGGACCCGGCCGCCCTGGAGTCCTCCCGCTCGATGGGCGCGACCGGACGGCAACAGCTGCTCCAGGTCCAGCTGCCGCTGGCCCGGCCCGCCCTGCTGCTGGCCCTCAACCAGGGCGTCGTGCTGGTCCTCGCCGTGGTCGTCATCGGCGGCCTCGTGGGCGGTGGCGCGCTCGGTTACGACGCGGTCTTCGGTCTCGCCCAGGGAGACCTGGCGACCGGCCTGGTCGCCGGTGCGGCGATCGTCTGCCTCGGCCTGATGCTCGACCGCGTCACCCAGCCCACGGAACGCCGCGACCTCGCCGGAAAGGGGGCCTGAGATGGCTCGTACACGCCTCGCCGCACTCGCGGCCGCCGTCGCCCTGACGGCCCTCACCGGCTGCGGCGCCGCCGACATGACCCGCCAGGCCTCCCCGTACGCCGACGCCAAGGACTCCCGCACGGTGACGCTGTCCGTGCAGTCCTGGGTGGGCGCACAGGCCAACGTCGCCGTCGCCCAGTACCTGCTGGAGCACGAGCTGGACTACCGGGTGGACACCGTCCAGATCGACGAGGTCCCCGCCTGGGACGCGCTCAGCCAGGGCCGGGTCGACGCCATTCTGGAGGACTGGGGCCACCCGGAGCAGGAGAAGCGCTACGTCGACGACAAGGGGACGATCAAGCCGGGCGGCGACCTCGGAGTGACCGGTCACATCGGCTGGTTCGTGCCGACGTACTTCGCCGAGGAACACCCGGACGTCACCGACTGGAAGAACCTGAACAAGTACGCCGACGAGTTCCGCACCGCGGAGAGCGGCGGCAAGGGCCAGCTGCTGGACGGCTCCCCGTCCTACGTGACGAACGACAAGGCCCTCGTGAACAACCTGGACCTCGACTACCAGGTCGTCTTCGCGGGATCGGAGGCGGCCCAGATCACGCAGATCAGGCAGTTCGCCAAGGAGCGGAAGCCGTTCCTGAGCTACTGGTACAAGCCCCAGTGGCTCTTCGAGAAGGTTCCGATGACGGAGGTGAAGCTGCCCGCCTACGAGGAGGGCTGTGACGCCGACCCGGAGAAGGTGGCCTGCGCGTACCCGCACACGCCGCTGCAGAAGTTCCTCAACGCCCGCTTCGCGGACGGCGGGGGTGACGCCGCGGCCTTCCTGAAGAAGTTCCGGTGGACGACCGAGATGCAGAACGACGTCGCCCTGATGATCGCGGACCAGAAGCTGTCGCCACAGGAAGCGGCGGGCCGCTGGGTCAAGGAGAACGAGGCCACCTGGCGGGCCTGGCTGCCGTCCTGACGCGGGTGCCTGGAGGGTGATCCCCCTCCAGGCACCGGCTTCCGCTTCTGCGACTGCGACTGCGACTGCGACTGCGACTGCGACTGCGACCGCAACTGCGACCGCAACTGCGACCGCGCCCGCAACTGCGACCGCGCGTGCCGGAAGGGGCGGGCCCGCCATCACCGTTGACCACGGGTGTCTGCCATGTCCGATAATCATCGGGTGCACGAGACCACCGCGCCGATGGCGGCCCGACCCGTTCTTCACGCGGTGCGGGCGGACCTGCTCACCGCCCGCCGCCGGCCGATGCCGCCGCTGTCCTGGCCGCGTCAGCTGCGCCGGCTGCCCCATACGGGTGTGGTGCTCGGCGCGGTGGCCCTGTCGGCGACCGGAGCGGATCCGACAGCCAGGGCCCTCGCGATCGCCCACGCGGCGACGCTGGTGGTGGCGCTGCGGTGGCCCACCGCCGCCTGGTGGTTGTCGGATGCCTTCGTCATCGGCATCACGCTGGGCCATCCGCCCACCCACGACAACCTCATATGGGCGTGGGTGGTGCACGCGGGGGCGCTCTTCCTCCTCGCCCTGCGGGTCCGCCCCGCGTCGTCCCTCGCCGCGGCGGTGCTGAGCGCGCTGCTTGCCGTCCTGTTGAAACTCGCGGGCTGCGCCGTCGGCTCCTGGACGGTCATCGTCGGCGCCCTCGTCCTGTTCGCACTGGCCGTGCTCATCGCGTCCGTCGCACGCGGCCGCCGCGAGGACCGGGCGCGCCTGGGCGAGCAGATCGCCGCCACCGCCCACGAACGGGCCCTGCGCACCGTCCTGGAGGAACGCGCCCGCATCGCCCGCGAGCTGCACGACGTCGTCGCCCACCACATGTCGCTCATCTCCATCCAGGCCGACGCCGCTCCCTACCGCGTCCCCGACCCCCCACAGGAACTGGTCACCGAACTCGCGTCGATCCGCGCCAACGCGCTGGAAGGGCTCGCCGAACTGCGCCGGCTCCTGGGCCTGCTGCGTTCCGATGCCCCCGACGGCCGCGCGACGGTGCCGGTCCCGCAGCCGTCCCTGGCCCGACTCGACACGCTGTTGGGCAACGTGCGCGCCGCGGGACTGCCGATCGCCGTCCGGGTGGAGGGCGCCCCCCGGGACCTGTCCCCGGGTGTGGAGCTGTCGGCGTACCGCATCGTTCAGGAAGCCCTCAGCAACGTGCTGCGCCATGCTCCCGGCGCCCGTACGGGGGTCGCGGTGGTCTACACGCCGACCGCCCTGTGCCTGCGGGTCGTCAACGGGCCTGCCGCGCACGCGGCCGATCCCTCCCCGGGGACCGGTCACGGCGTCACCGGTATGCGGGAGCGCGCGGCGATGCTGGGTGGGGACCTGGCCGCAGGCCCTACTCCTGACGGAGGCTACGAGGTCACCGCGACCCTGCCCGCCCCCACCGGGTCGGCCCCCACCGGGTCGGCCGCCACCGCGTCGGCCGCCACCGCGTCGGCCGCCACCGCGTCCGCCGCCTCTGCCGCCGAAAGGGAGCCCTCCGCATGACGATCCGTGTGGTCATCGCCGATGACCAGGCCATGGTCAGGGAAGCCTTCGCGGTCATGCTCGGCGCGCAGAGCGACATCGAGGTCGTCGCCACCGCCGAGGACGGAACCGACGCCGTCACCCTGGCCGAGGAGTTGGCGCCGGACGTGATCGTGATGGACATCCGCATGCCCGGCCTCAACGGCATCGAGGCCACCCGCCGGATCACCTCCCGCCCCGGAACGGCTTCGAAGATCCTCATCCTGACCACCTTCGATCTCGACGAGTACGTGTACGAGGCGTTGCGCGCCGGCGCCTCCGGCTTTCTCCTCAAGGACGCCTCGGGAATCCAACTCGCCGACGCGGTCCGGGTGGTGGCGCGCGGGGAGGCGCTGCTCTCGCCCGACATCACCAGACGGCTCATCGCAGAGTTCTCCCGCGTGAGCCCCGCCGCCAAGCGGCCGACCGGGGTACGCATCGGCGAACTCACCGACCGCGAGAGCGAGGTCCTCGCACGGGTGGCCCAGGGCCTGTCCAATGCCGAGATCGCCCAGGTCCTGACCGTCGCGGAGGAGACGGTCAAGACCCACGTGGGCCGCATCCTGCGCAAGCTGCAGCTGCGCGACCGCACGCAGGCAGCCGTCTTCGCCTATGAGAGCGGCCTGGTCACCCCCGGCGGCGCAGCCCCCTGAGCACGGGCCCGCCGCGACGGTGCCGTGTCCCCCTGGAGAGCTACACCGCAGGTTGGCTCCGCCGGGGGACGCAGATGACGGGGCGGGCAGGCGATCGTCGTGGTGTACCTGACCGGAGGCCGCGTCCGCCTCCGGGCCCCGCACCGTGGAGGAACGCCGCCATGTCCGTACGCCGACGCCAAGCGTCTGCAGGATCGACCGCTGCCCCGCCGGGCCTCCTCACGAGAGCCGTGCGCGCCGTGGCCGCCTCGGCCGCCTCCCTCATAGCGTTCACGGTCGCCGTGATCACGCTGGGCGCATACGTTCCGGCCCTCCCGAAGGCCGGGGTGATAGGCCCCGTACTCGGCGGCCAGTACCCCCTCCACATCGCCGGCCTCGCCCTGATCGGCGTCGCCCTCGGGGTGCTGGTCCTGCGCGCCGGTCTGGTGCGCTGGGGACGAACGCTCACCGCGGTCACCGCACTGTCCACCGCGGCGGCTCTGGGAATCGGCGCAGTCCAGTTCGTGGCCGCCGGGAACGCCGGAGCGAGCGTCTCCTTCTCCCAGGTGCTCACCGGGATCGGCTACCCCGACAGCAGGCCGGATGCGACCACGACGTACGCCACCCGCGACGGCGAGGAGCTCAAGGCCGATGTGTACCTGCCCGGTAAGGGCTCCGGGAACGGCTCCGGCAAGGGCGTGCCGGCCATAGTCCTCGCCCACGCCGGAGGCTTCCACACCTTCGACAAGAGCGACCTGCGAGGCACCGGCCGCTGGCTGGCCGACCACGGCACAGCCGTCTTCGCCGTCGACTACCGCCTGGCCACGCCCGCCCGCCCCACCTGGAACAAGGCCCCCCAGGACCTGCTGGCCGCCCTGGCCTGGGTGCAGGAGCACACCGGCGAGTACGGCATCGACGCCTCCCGCATCACGCTGGGCGGCATGTCGGCGGGCGGAGCGCTGGCGATGAACACCGCCTACCGCCTCCAGAACGGCACCATAGCCGCCGCCGAGGGCGCGACCCCCAGGCCCCCGGCATCCGTCGTCGGTTTCTACCCGGTCACCGACGTCACCCGGATGTGGAACGAGGACGTCGCCGGCAGCCGCCCGGCCGCGGAGAAGTTCACCGGCGGCACACCTGCCCAGTATCCGGAGCGCTACCGCGAGGTCTCCCCGACCACCGACATACGCGCAGGCCTTCAGCGCACCCTCCTCGTCGTCGGCGACCGCGACCGCAGCTCCCGCCCCGGGACGATCAAGCACTTCGGTGCCGCGTTGCGGGACCGCGGTGTCGACACCACGGTCAAGGAACTGCCCTTCGCCGAGCACGCCTTCGACGACGCCCACGGCAGCCTGACCTCCCAGACCGGTCGCCGTATCCTGCTCGACTTCCTCAACGGGGCGGACACGGACACCCGCTGACCCGGCTGCAAGGCGACGGGCCGCTGCGCGCGTACCCCGGCCGCCCGGCAACCTTTCGGGCTTCGGCGGCAACTGAGGGGTGAACCGTGCGTCTCGTCCCTAGGAGCCACCGCCCATGTCCGCTTCCCCTCACCGCCGCCCCACCGGACGTCGAAGGCTTGCCCTGGCCGGAGCGGCTGCCCTGGTCGCCGCCGGTCTCGGAGCCGTACCGCTCGTCGCGAAGGCCGATGCCGTGGCACCCGACGACCTCGCCCACGGGGTGCTGCCCGCCCGGGACGGCTGGGCCGCGAGCGGCTCGGGCACCACCGGCGGCAGGGCCGCGGGCGCGGCCCACGTCTTCACCGTCTCCACCCGCGCAGAGCTGGCGAGGGCTCTGGCCGCGGGCCCGGCTGGCGCCCCGCGGATCGTCCGGGTCAAGGGCCTGATCGACGCCAACACGGACGACAGCGGGAAGCCGCAGAGCTGCGCCGACTACGCCATGGGCACCGGCTACTCGCTCGACTCCTACCTCAAGGCCTACGATCCCGCGGTCTGGGGCCGTTCCAAGGTGCCCTCCGGCACCCAGGAGAACGCCCGCAGGGCGGCCCAGGCCAGGCAGGCAGCCCGCATGGTCTTCACGGTGCCGGCGCGGACCACCGTCATCGGGGTGCCCGGCACCGGAGCGGGCATCACCGGCGGCAGCCTCGTGGTGAAGAACGCCGACAACGTGATCATCCGCAACCTGTCGCTCACCGACGTCCGGGACTGCTTCCCCCAGTGGGACCCGACCGACGGCTCCGCCGGCAACTGGAACTCCGCCTACGACGCCGTCAGCCTGCGCGGCGCCACCCATGTCTGGGTCGACCACAACAGTTTCTCCGACGTCCCGCACCCGGACTCCGCCAACCCGGTCCACTTCGGCCGCGAGTACCAGGTGCACGACGGCGCCCTCGACATCACCAACGCCTCCGACCTGGTCACCGTCGGATACAACACGTTCAGCAACCACGACAAGACCATGCTGATCGGCAGCAGCGACAAGGACACCAAACTGCGGGTGACGCTCCACCACAACGTCTTCCGGGGCATCGTCCAGCGGGCCCCTCTCGCCCGGGTGGGCCAGATCCACCTGTACGACAACTACTACGACACCACGGCATCGGAGGGCTACGCGCACAGCTACAGCGTCAACTCCCGGGCCGGCGCCCAGGTCGTGGCGCAGAACAACCACTGGAAGCTCTCCCCCGACCGGAAGATCTCCCAGCTGCTCAGCGGCGACGGCACCGGAGCCATCGCGGGCAGCGGCAACCTCGTCGGCGGCGCCCCCGTGGACCTCGTCGCCGCCCACAACTCCGCCAACCCCGGAAAGAAGATCAGGACCACCGTCGCCTGGCGGCCCGGCCTCACCGCCGGACTGGAACCCGCCGCCGGACTGCCGGCGAAACTGGCGGCGAAGGCCGGCGCCGGCATCCTCACCGAGACCGGCGGCAAGGCGGCACCCGCCCCCTCCGGTCCGGCCGACGGCCGTACGCCGACGGTCGCCGCCGACGGCTCCGGGGCCCACCCGGCGGTGAAGGCCGAGGGGCCGTGGACCGGCATGGGGGGTTTCTCATGGAAGTCCGCCCGGTTCGCCGAGTACCTGGCCGGCGCCGACGGCCGCAACCCCACGGGCTGATGGGGGCCACCGTGCGGACCAGGCCCGGGCGAACCGAGGCACCCGAACAGACACTCGGGCGGACTGCTACGCTCCGGCACCTGCCCGAGACCGCCCCCGTCACACCGAGAGGCCGTACCACCGAGGCCATGACCGAAGACGAGGCGGCCGCAGAATTCCACGCGTTCTTCGAACGGCACCACGCCGAACTCTCCCGCCTGGCGTACCTGCTGACCGGGGAGGCGGACGCCGCCGACGACCTCGCCGCGGATGCGATGGTCGCGCTCTGGCACCGCTGGGACAGGGCCCGCCGTGCCGACTCCGCCGCTGCCTACGCCCGCGGAATCGTCGCCAACCTCGCCCGCAGCCGGATCCGGAGCACGGTGCGCGAGCGGCGGCGCGTCCTGCTCTTCTGGTCGCACCGCCCGGAGCGGACCGACGGCCCGGACATGGCCGCCGTCATGGACGTACGGGCCGCGCTGGACACGCTCCCGTTCCGCAAACGCGCCTGCGTGGTGCTGCGGTACGCCTTCGACCTCTCGGAGAAGGACACCGCTGCGGCGCTCGGGATATCGGTGGGTACGGTGAAGAGCCAGACCTCGAAGGGGACGGCGGAACTGCAGCGGCTGCTCGGTACCCGGGCCGCCGACGAGCTGGTCGGAAGGGGAACCCGGTGACCGACGAACTGCGCGGCCTGCTGCGCGAGAGCGCCGAAGCCCACCTGCCCGACCGGGCCCGCATGCTGGCCCGGATCGAGCGCGGCACGGCCCGTCCCGACACCGCCCGCCGATCGCGGGACCGCGCGCGCACCCGCGCCCTGACCTGGCCGAGGATCGTCCTCGCGACCCTGGCCACCGCCGGAACCCTGACGGCGAGCGCCCTCACAGTGGTCGCCGTCGTGCACACCCCGGACCCACCACGGAATCCGCCGGCCGCCGCCCCGTCCGCCGCCGACCGCACGGCCCCACCGATGCAGGGCAGTCGGACCGAGGACGGTCCGCTGTGGGCCGACGGATCGGTCGACCCCCACAGCAACGCCTACTGGGCACAGAGCAACGTCACCCTCAAGGCGGGGAAGCCGCTCACGGCGCTCGTCGTCGAGCTGCGCATCGCCCTCACGGAGGGGGTGAAGAACACCGGTAGCTGGCGGACCCGCCCGGCCGCGGACTTCGACCTCACCGCGCGGGAGGAGGGCGGCTTCCTCGTCTACCGGTGGACCCTCAAACCCGGCAGGACCGTCCCGTCCGGTGAGCACGTCTTCGCCGGCCAGTACGACCACGCTGCCGGAGGGCGCGACGCGAAGGCCGACACGTACCGGATCGACGCCGGTGCCGGTGCCGCGGAGAGCGGAGCCGCCGTGTGGGGTGGGTTCGCGTAGGCACGGCCGCCCCACACGGCGAACCGTCGCACGGGGCAGAGCGGTTCGGCGTGCCGAGGATGCCGGGGACGGACACCCCCTCGGTCGTGTCGTCAAAGGTCGGTAAGGCCCGCGGCCTCCGATGCCACGCACCGCAAGGCGGAGGAGGGCCCGAGTGCTGGACGCACTCGGGCGCTACGGCAACGTTGGGAGCCTCCCAGCGGTAGTTGGGGGGGGCGAGGTGCGGTGCCGGGGACTATGGGCAGTGCGGTTGGGGCGGACGCCAGTGTTCCGTCGGGTCTGTGTCAGAACACGAAGCGGAGGGTGTGGCCTCACCCCTCTCTTTACTCTCGAGACATGAACGTGTTTGACGGCTGTGACGGCCGGTACCTGGAGATGACCAACAGCGGAACGGCGGTGTTCGTGGACGTGCTGATGCTCGCCGTGTCCGCGCTGGCCCACAGGCCGTGGGACTTCCGCTTCGCCGCCCTGCTGACGCTCCAGGACCAGAACGTGATGGGGCGTGGGGCGGTTGGCTTCGGCCTGGCGGAGCTCGACTGGGGGGACACACCGCAGGAGCGAGCCACGGCCAAGGACTTCCTGCTGCGCGTCCTCGATCTGGCGCTGTCCCGTCACCGGTGGGAGGAACTGACGTACGAGCCGCCACGGGCCGAGGGGTACCTGCGCACGTACCGAGCAATGGTGGAGGAGTTCGACCCTGCGACCGCGAGGGCCGGCACGGGCGTCCTGCCCGAGCCACGGGAGGCCGCGATGGCCTCCTGCGTACGCCACCGGGTGCTGGACGCGCTGCCGTTCTGGCAGGCGTGCGTGTTCTGCACGGCCGGGGTCTGAGGGTCTGCGTCCCGCGGTCTGCCGTCAAAGTGACCTTGGATCGCGGATCATGGAGTGGTGATACGCCGCCATGAACTGTCCGATGCTGAGTGGGAACTCATCCAGCCGTTGCTGCCCCGTCCCGTGCTGGGGCGGCCCCGACTGGACGACCGGATGGTCCTCGACGGGATCGTGTGGAAGTTCCGCACAGGGGTCGCCCGGCGGGACGTGCCTGAGCGATACGGCTCCTGGGCCAGCCTCCACACCCGCTTCCGCCGCTGGGCAGCGAACGGCACGTTCGAACGGATGCTCCAAGCCACCCAGGCCAACGCGGACGCGGCGGGCGACATCGAATGGGTGGTGTCGGTCGACTCCAGCATCGTTCGAGCCGACCAGCACGCTGCCGGGGCTCGAAAAGGGGGCTCCGCAGCCCGGCCCTTGGACGGTCCAGGGGCGGGCTGACCAGCAAGATCCACCTGGCCTGCGACGGATCCGGACGCCTGCTCGCGTTCGCGCTGACCGGCGGCAACACCAACGACTGCACCCAGTTCACCACCGTGATGGACGCAATTCGGGTGCCCCGCCTCGGGCTCGGCCGGCCCCGGACAAAGCCTGATCACGTCATCGGCGACAAGGGCTACAGCTCGAGAGCCATCCGCACCTGGCTCCGGCGCCGCAGCATCGCCCACACCATTCCCGAGCGGTCTGACCAGGTCGCCAACCGAGCCCGGCGCGGCCGCCTCGGCGGCCGCCCGCCGGCCTTCGACCGCGGGATCTACAAGCGCCGCAACGTGGTGGAACGGTGCTTCAACCGCCTCAAGCAGTGGCGCGGCATCGCCACCCGGTACGAGAAGACCGCACAGTCCCACCACGCAGCCGTCACCCTCGCCTCGCTCCTGATGTGGCGTGACACTTTGACGACAACTCCTAGGGGGCGACGGACGGGAGCGGGCTGTCCAGGGACTCCTTCGCCCGCTGGTTGAAGGGAAGCCTGCCGAGCACGAGCGCCATGCCGCAGGTATTGCTGAGGGCGGAGAAGACCAGGCCGGCCGCGATCCCCGCGGACAGCAGCCGGAAGGCCGGGTGGACGAGGGAGCCGAGGGCCAGGCCGAGGAGCACGACGGAGCCCGCGGTGAAACGGACTTGGCGCTCCATGGCCCAGACGTTCCGCGTACGGCCTTCGGGACGTTCGAGCCGGTGCCCCCCGGCCGCCCAGGCGGTGGTGCCGCCGGTCAGGCTCGACGCGGTGATGCCGTGGGCGGCCAGAGTGGCAACGGCGTTCTCCGACCGGGCGCCGGAGGCGCACACCACCAGCAGGGGCCGGTCCGCGGCGGCCTGCCGGAGATCCGGCAGCGCCTGCCCGATGCGGTCGAGAGGGATGTTGACGGCGTCCGGCAGATGGCCGGACGCGAACTCGCCCGGAGTGCGCACATCGACGACGGTCAGCTCGCGGTGGCGGGGGAAGGCTTCGCTCACGCTCAGGGCGGTGGAATCACTCATGGCGGATCGTGGTCCTTGGCAGAGGGGGAGGGCCTGCGCGGAAGGCCGGAGGCACGTGCCGGGGATCCTAGACACCGCAGCGCCCTCACGGCCGCTGCCCCGCACGACTGCCATGCGTTCGCCATGTTGTGGCAACAGCGCACGGCGCCAGGACCCCTCCAGGACCCCTCACGGCCTCCGCCTCCCCGCTCCCGGGAGCCGGGAGCCGGGAATGTCAGATCCCCGCGTCATGCTTGCCGACATGGATGAAGCGCACATGAACCAGCCGTCCGGATCCTTCCGGCTTCTTCCCGGCGCCGACGCGTCGCCGGTGATCCTGCACGTGCCCCACTCCTCGCGCCTGATACCGCAGTCCGTCCGCCGCGGCATCGTGCTGGACGACCCGGCGCTGGAGCAGGAGCTGGACCACATCACCGACTCGCACACCGCGGACATAGCCGCAGCGGCCGCGGCGCGGTCCGCCGTCACCCCGTGGCAGTTCGTCAACGGGCTGTCCCGCCTCGTCATCGACCCCGAGCGATTCCCCGACGAGCGCGAGGAGATGCTGGCCGCAGGTATGGGAGCGGTGTACACGCGCACCACCCGGCGGGGGCCCCTGCGTCCGGACGACTTCGACGGGCGGCCTCTGATCGACCGCTACTTCCACCCGTACGCGCAGGCGATGACGCGGGCCGTGGAGGACCGGTTGGAGGCCGCCGGACGAGCCGTGATCATCGACGTGCACTCGTACCCGACGCAGCCCCTCCCGTACGAACTGCACGGTGACGGTGTCCGGCCGCCGATCTGCCTGGGCACGGACCCGTTCCACACCCCGGCCGGCCTCCTCGCCGCGGCCGAGAAGGCGTTCGCGGGCTTCGGCGGCACGGGGCTCGACAGCCCCTTCAGCGGTACGTACGTGCCGCTGAAGTACTACGGCAAGGACGACCGGGTCGGCGCGCTGATGGTCGAGATCCGCCGGGACGTCTACATGTCCGAGCCGGGCGGCCCCGCCGGACCCGGTCTCCCCGCGCTGGCGGCGGCCCTGGCGGAGCTCGTGGGCGGCCTGCTCCCGTAGCCGGGCGGGTCGCAGGCACGGCCGGGTGCTCCGGTCAGTCTCCCGTGGCCGGTGTCCTGGGCAGGCGGACCGCGGCGGCGAGCCCGATGAACCCGAGGACGGCGAGCGCGATCATGGCGGCGGCATAGGCGCCGGTACTGAGTCCGGCGACCAGGATCGTGCCGGCGACGGCCGTGCCCAGCGAGGAGCCGAGGTTCGACACGCTGCGGGACAGGCCGGAGATCTCGCCCTGCTGCTCCTCGGGGAAGCTCGACTGGACGACGTTCACCGACGGGGTCAGCATCACGCCGAGGCCCAGCCCGAGCAGGAGGAGCCCGGGAGCGAAGGCCCAGGCGCTCGGGAAGCTGTTGACCATGGCGAGGAGGAGGGCGATGCCGGCGATCGTCACCACGAACCCCGCGGTGATGAGGGTGCGCTGGGGCCGCCGTTTCGCCAGGCGTTCGGCGGCCAGGGAGGAGGCGAGCAGGCCGAGGGTGGCCGCGGTGAAGATGACGCCGGTCTCGACGGCGTCATAGCCGCGCACGACCTGCAGGTAGGCCGCCACCGTGAACGAGGACCCCATGAGCATCAGCCATTGGACATTCTGGGTGACGAGGCCGAGGTTGGAGGTGCGGTTGCGGAACAGGCTGGTGGACAGCAGGGGTTCCTTGCCGGCCGCCTCGCGGGCGCGCACGTAGCGGAAGAACCACACCAGCGTGAGCGTGCCGAGAACGAGCAGTCCGATCATCAGCCAGACGTTGTTGTCTGCGGCCAGGATGCCCATCACGACGAGGACGAGACCGGCGGCGGAGAGGACGGCTCCGACGGTGTCGAAGGTGCGGGTCGGGTCCGGTGGCAGCGGATCCTCGATGTGACGGCTCAGCACGATGATCAGCGCGACCACCAGGGCCTGGAACACGAAGGCGGCCCGCCAGCCGATCCACGAGGTGATGAGCCCGCCGATCAGCGGACCCGCCGCGGCGCCGATGCCGCCCAGCGCCATGATGGCCCCGAACGCGCGGGCCCGGGAGGCCGTGTCCGTGAACAGGAGCGTGGTGAGGATGTAGACGGGCGGGATGAGCAGGGCCGTCCCGACACCCTCGAGGATCGAGTTGCCGAGGATCAGGACGCCCAGGCCCGGAGCCGCCGCGCTCAGCAGGGCGCCGATCCCGTACACGGCGAGACCCGCCAGGAAGCAGCGTTTGCGGCCGTAGCGGTCGGTCAGCTTGCCGCCGGGAATCATCAGTGCGGCCATGACGAGCAGGAAGATCGTGATCGCGATCTGCACGCCCTGCACGGTGGTGCCGAGGTCCGTGCTGATGTCGTTGATCATCACGTTCATGTTCGAGCCGGCGAAGCTGCAGATGAACTGCGCGAGCGCCAGCGGGGCCAGGATCCTTCGCTGTGCCGTCGACGGGCGGCCCGAGGCGCCCGGGTCAGCCACCGGCCCGGTTCCCGAGTTTCGGAGGACGAGGGCGCCCGGCGCCCCTTCCCGGCCGGGTCTCGGCCTTGTCGAGCTGTTCGTCCAGGGCCATGGCCGCGGCGACGAGCGCGAGGTGCGTGAACGCCTGGGGGAAGTTGCCGAGCTGTTCGCCCGAAGGCCCCGTCTCCTCGGCGAACAGGCCGACGTGGTTGGCGTAGGTGAGCATCTTGTCGAAGGCGTACCGGGCCTGCTGGAGCCGGCCGGACCGCGCCAGGGCCTCGACGTAGAGGAAGCTGCAGAGGTTGAAGGTCCCCTCCGAACCGCGCAGGCCGTCGGGGGAGGCCGCCGGGTCGTACCGGTAGACCAGGCTGTCACTGACCAGCTCCTGGTCCATCGCGTCGAGGGTGCTGAGCCAGTCCGGGTCCAGGGGCGAGATGAAGCCGACCCTGGGCATGAGCAGGAGCGAGGCGTCCAGCACGTCCGTGTCGTAGTGCTGCACGAACGCCTGCCGCTCCTGGCTCCACCCGCGTTCGACGATCTGTCGGAAGACCGCGTCCCGGGCCTCGGTCCAGCGGGCGACGTCGGCGGGACGGGAGTGGGAGATCGCCAGATGGACGCCGCGGTTGAAGGCGACCCATGTCATCAGCCGGCTGTAGGTGAAGTTCTGGCGGCCCCCACGGGTTTCCCAGATGCCCTCGTCCGGGCGGTCCCAGTTGTCGGCGAGCCAGTCCAGTACGTCGCTGATGGCCTTCCAGCCGCGGATGGCGCCCGTGTCGCCGGACACGGCGAGGGCATCGGCCGCCTCGCCGTAGATGTCGAGCTGGAGCTGGTCGGCCGCCGCGTTGCCCGCCCGTACGGGCGCGGAGCCCATGTAGCCCTCCAGGTGATCGAGGATCTCCTCGGTCAGATGGGGCTCCCCGTCGACCCGGTACATGATCTGCAAAGGGTCGCCCGAGGCGGTCGCGCCGGCCTCGATGCGGTCGCGCAGCCAGCGGCGGAAGGCATGGGCCTCCTCCTCGAAACCCAGATCGACCAGGGCGCGCACCGACAGCGAGCCGTCGCGGACCCACGTGTACCGGTAGTCCCAGTTGCGCTCGCCGCCGATCTGCTCGGGCAGCCCCATGGTCACCGCAGCGATCGGCGCCCCGGTCGGGGCGTAGGTGAGCAGCTTGAGGGTGATCGCCGAACGGTTGACCATGTCCCGCCAGCGGCCGCGATAGGTGGAGGAGAGCAGCCATCCGTGCCAGAAGAGACGACAGGCCTCCAGCTCGTCCGCGATGCCCTCCAGGAAGGGCGGATCCGGCACGGGCCCCCGCTCGCGGTGCTGGTCAGCACGACGGCGGCCACCTCCCCGGCCCCGAGGGTGAATCGGGCCGTGATGTCGTCGCCGTCGGCCTGCAGCGTGACGCGGCCGGTGGACTGGAGGTGAAGATCCGTCCCCGGACCGTGGAAGACCGCCGAGTGGTCGTCCGTGCGGGTCAGGGAGTGGGAGGCGCGCCCGTAGTCGAAGCGCGGACGGCAGTCGAACGTGAAGGACAGGCTGCCCCGGACCACCCGGGCGACCCTGACCAGGCGGTGCCGGTCGGTGGCGACGGTGCCCTCGATCGGGACCATGAAGTCGGCGACCTCGCCGACGCCGTCGGGAGTCAGGAAGCGGTTGACCAGGACCGCGGTGTCGGAGAGGTACAGCTGGCGAACCGTTCCGCCGTTCTCGTCCGGGAGCTCGGCGGCAAGCCTGCAATGGCCGCCCCGCTCACTGTCCAGGAGCGAGGCGAAGACGCTCGGCGAATCGAACCGGGGTGTGCACCACCAGTCGATCGTTCCGCCGGAGGACACGAGCGCTGCCGTCTGCAGATCGCCGACCACACCGTGGTCGGCGATCGGCGGGTATCGGTTCACAAGTCACAGCGTGCACCGGATGCCGTCCCTGCGCATGCGCAGGCGCCCATCCCCTCGACCGCCCGGCGGTCAGGCGGCCTGCCGGTGCTCGGGTGCCTTCCGCGTCCTCACCCCGACGACGACGAGCGCCAGCCCCACGGCGATGACGCCGAGGTAGGCGGTGGACGGAAGGTCGACGACCTTGTGCATCCAGCCCCACTCCGTGCCGAAGAAGGTCTGTGAAGCGAAGCTGACGAGCCCCTGGGCTCCTACGACGTAGCCGATGCTCTCGAGCGTGTATCCGATGGTTGTTCGCACGGATCAACCCTCTCGCGGCGGTGCCGCGGGATCGTCCTCCACAAGGCCGAAAACGCAGTAGGCCAAAGGATGCAGTCGCGTGCGGAGCCCGCGTCGGAAGGACGCGCCGGGCCGGGGCCCGGGGGGGGACCACCGGGC
>NZ_JBSGXU010000053.1:0-43966 GCF_053610205.1 Streptomyces sp. NPDC054932
GTGCGCGCCGGGCCCGGCCTTCGTGGCACGGAGACCGATTGAGGTGACCGACAGCGGTGAGGCATGCTGGGGTTGTCGTCAGGCGGCCCAGATCTGCTGTCTTGCGGCGTTGTGGAGGCGGAGGATCAGTCGGTGCCGAGAACGAGCCCGGGTGACGCTGCTGGAACGCCTACGCAGGTCAGGGCCTCGTGCTGCTCCCAATCCGAGCCGAAGTCGAAGAAGCTCACTGAACCCTGACCGGGCCGGCCGCTGGGGTCGTATGTCTGCGCGCGGTGACTGAATAGGCGGCGAGCGGGCGGTTGCCGCGCGGCTTGGCGATGGCCCGGAGAACGTCGGCCTGGCTCAGGACGAGCTGTCGCACCGGCTCGGGCAGCGCGGCCAGACGCTCATCGCTTCCCACCAGGTCGAGGCAAGCTGAGATTTCCCAGTCGCCGTCCTGAAGTTCTTCGGTATCGACCGGCTCGCTGCCGTCGGCCGTCCAGCCGGCCTCGGGCAGGAGCCGCAGCAGGCCCTCACGGGAGGAAGGGGTGCGGACGTTGCCCTGGCCATGCGATCCCGCGGCCTCGATCTGTCCCTGGATCAGCACGGCGAGCAGGTGCGCCAACTGGTCGTCGGAGGTAGGCGTCAGGTCCCACTCGGCGAACCACAGTCGTCGCGCCCACGGCTGTATCCGGGCCAGCGTGTCTCGCAGTTGTCCGAGCGATGTGAAGTACCAGGAGCAATGTGCGAGCACCACATGGTCGAAGGTGCTTTCGGGGAAGTCGACCGATGGGTCGAGGACGTCGGTGGCGAAGCGGAAGTCGATGCGCGGCCCGAGTGGGCCCGCCGCGAGCCGGGCTGCCGATTCTCCGAGCGTGACCGGCGCCCCGTAGGAGGGGTCGGCCACGTCAACGGCCACCACGCGCCCTTGGGGCCCGACCGCCTCTGCGAGGACGGCGGTCATGTCGCCCTGGCCGCAGCCCACTTCGAGGACGGTTGAGCCGGGTGCGATGTGCCAGCTCGCCACGAGCGCGGCGCGGTGGCGAGTCTGGGACAGCTGGATGTCCGAGCTGTGATCGGCGGCGGCCATGCCGGCCGCGAGCGAGGGGGCCTCGGCGAGGAGATCGGAGTGATTCACAGAGTCCTTGGTGATACTCGACGGGTCGGTGCGGGCCGAGGGTATGAGATGCGCGGGCAGCGGCGCCTCCGATTTCCTGGACGTCACCGGCACGACGGCGGCCCAGGTTCCCTCGTGAGCGGCCCGCGCGTCGAAGGGGCTGTGTCTTCGAGCGGGCTCGGAAAAGTCATTCCGGTGCCGGAACGTTCGGTCCACGCTTTTCCGATGAACCAGCCCGGCAAGCCCGAACCCGCCGATGAGGATCAGGTCACGGCGGGCCCGCTGCTGCTCACCTTCCTGGTGGCTCTGCCTTTCCCTGCCCGCTGCCGCACGGGGCAGTGATCACCAAGATGCTGCCCGGCACAGTCGGCGGGCGCGGCGGCATGGAGATGCGTCCCTCCCCGGACGGCCCCGTGTTGCCGTCGGCCGCAGGGGAGGCCATTCGTGTCGCTGAAGTTCTGCCAGCTCCGGGAACGCCAGAGCGGGGGGCCCATGCACCTGGCTGCCCTGACGCAGGTCTGCGCGGAGATCACCGGCAAGCCCCTGCCCGAAGAGGACTTCGCTGACGGGACGGTCGACGCGTACCGGACCGTGGTGGAGATGGTCACCATCCAGGGCGCCGACCGCCTGGAGCCGCAGGAGGAAGTCCTGCACGAGACGTTCGCCCGCTGCTTCGATGTGCTGACCGACGTCTCCTCGATGGCCAGGATGGTCCTGCCTCACAGCAACCCGGTGGCCGCTCCGGAACAGATAGCGCTGGCCCTCTGGCTCGCCAGGACCGTCACCGGCAGCCACGCCGACGGCGCGATGGGCGTGATGCCCCTGACGCCCCCATCGAGCCCGCTCGGCACTGTCCTCGACGAGGACCGGTTGACCCGCCTCAACGGGCACCTCCAGCGCCTGTGGGACGGATCGCCCCTGGAGCTCGCCATGGAGCGCCCCACCGAGGCCCGGCGGGCCTTCCGCCGCGATGGCGACTACCGCAACGCTGTCGTCCAGGCCCGGCTCGGCGGAGACTGGAACCGCACGCTCCCCGGCCCCGTCCACGACTGGACACACGCAGTGGCCGCACTGCGCAACCGGGTCGCCCACCGCGGATACCGCCCGACGAACGTGAACCGGGGGCCGCTACTCCGTCTGCTTGACGCAGGTCCGGTCCCTCGCCGGCAGCTTGCCGGTGGCCAGGTACCGGTTGACCTGGTCGTCCACGCACGCGTTGCCGTAGCGCCCGTAGAGGGCGTGCCGGTTGGCGCCCTCGAGGGTGACCAGCCTGGAGCTCGGCAGCTGCTTGTGCAGCTCGACGCTTCCCTTGTAGGTCGTACGCGGGTCGCCGGTGGCGGCGACGATCAGTGCAGGGGCATCGCGCCGCACCCGGGTGGGCTCTTCGCGCGGCGAGTCCCAGAAGGCGCACGGGTTGATGTTGTTGGTCAGAGCGCCGAACAGCGGGTGCGCGATGCGGTTGCGCTCGATGTCCCGCCAGAAGAACTCGGGATCGCGCGCGGCGGGCACGTCCCCGCAGATGACGGCGGACTGCGCGCCGGTGGGCTCGCCCTCACCGCGCAGCACGTACCGGAGCTCCGGGACGAGCATCGGCGGCACCGTCGTCGGCCGGCCCTCCGCGGCTTTGGCCAGTACGGAAAGCAGCTCGCCGAACGACGCCCGCGCAGGGGCGGTGTCGTCCGCGATGCCCGAGAAGAGGAGGAGCGGCACCTGGCTGTCGTCGATCCGGAAGGCATCGGCGCCGGCGCCGATGGTCAGCGGACCGCGCGCGGCCGCCGCGACGATGCGATCGACCGCGGCGAGCACCTCGGCGCGGCTGCGGCCGAGGCCGTAGGTGTCGTGGTGCTCCGCGGCCCAGGCGGCCCAGTCGGACAGCGCCTTCTCGTTCTCGCGCTCGGTGCCCTTCAGCAGCCGGGGGCGGTAGTTGCTCGGGTTGATCGCGCCGTCCAACACCATCCGGTCGTGGCGGCCGGGGAACATCTGCGTGTAGACCGTGCCCAGGTAGGTGCCGTACGAGTAGCCCAGGAAGGAGATTTTCCGCTCGCCGAGCGTGCCGCGGATGACGTCCATGTCGCGGGCCGTGTTGCGGGTGGTGATGTGCGGGAGCACCGCGGCGTCGGTGGCCCGGCACTTGTCGGCCAGGCTCTTCTGCAGGGCGACCTGGCGGTCGAAGCCGGCCCGGCCGGTGCCGGCGGACAGCCAGGTCATGCCGACGGGCCAGCCGCAGTCCAGCGCGGTGCTGCGCCCGATGAAGCGGGGGTCGAAGCCGACGATGTCGTAGCGCGCGCCGACCTCCTTCATCGACGCACGGGCCTGCGGCGGGGAGTGGAGCGCGGGACCGCCCGGACCGCCGTTGTTGAGGAGGATCGCGCCGATGCGGTGGCGGGTGTCGGTGGCCTTGAGCCGGGAGATCGCCACGGTGATCGTGCGCCCCCGGGGGTCGGCGTAGTCCAGGGGCACGGTCACGTCCGCGCACTGCACGCCTGCCCGGTCCAGATCGCGGCCCGTGGTGTCGTCGGGGCCCTTGATGCAGCTGCCCCAGCCGAGGTGCTGGCGGTAGTACCGGTCCAGTCCGGCCCCGGAGCTGTCCTGGGCGGGGGTCTCGGCGGCCGTGGCCAGGAAGGGGGAGGACGTGAGGCAGGCGGCGAGGGTGAGGCCTACGGCCAAGGCGCGGCGTGCGGCGGGGCTGACAGTGGTCACGGGGTCTCCTTGAGCATCGTCCGCTTCGTGTGATCGCATGCCCCGAGGCTAGGAACTCGCCCTGGTACGGCACATCGCCCAAGGGCACGAGGACCCCGGTCCCGTCCAACACCTGGTCCGGGACCTGCGGCCCGGTCCCGGCCTCCTCCTCCGGGAGGAGACGGTCGGCGGGGCTGCGCCGAGGGCCGTCCCGGCCACGCGCCTGCCGCAAGGGGAGATCGCCGCACTGGCCTGCTGTCAGGAGTTCTTCGGCTCCAGAATCGAGACGACCCTGCGTCTGCCTCCCGGGCGTTCGGCGATGACGCCTGCTTCGAAGCGGGACGAAAAGGTCGTAGGACCCGTCGGCGTCCTGGTCGTAGTAGCCGGTCCGCATGCGCGGGAGTTCACGGCCGGCCAGTACTTCGACGGCGCGTTTGGCGTCCTCGCCCGTCAGGAGGCGGAAGCGGTCGAAGATCTCCGGGAGGACGATGACGAGGGACTCCTCGGTGCCGTCCGCGGCGAGCGCCTCGATGGCGCGGGGTTCGGGATGGTAGGAGGCGGCGGCCTTCCCGCGGCCTCCGGCAAACGCCGCTACGTCGGACGCCGGGTTCGTCAAGAAGACACTGCACATCAGCCAACGGCACCCACGCAGACCAGCGCACAGACGGCCCCGAGAGGAACGCTATCGGCTGCCCGCCCCGTCGGCCGGGTCAGTGGCCGCCCACCAGGCAATGAAGCGGACGGCCATCGCCTCGGGCGGCCGACTCGAAGGAAGTCCGAAGTGAACCTCCAGCTCATGCCGCAGAAACTCACCGATCACCGTCTGGTCGGCGCCACCATGAAGCCTGCGGAACAAGGGGCCGATCATGCAGTCGTACTCGTCCTGGACATCGTCGGCGACACCGATCGGATCCCACTCATTGAGCAGCCGTCTCAGATCCTTCTGAGTGGAGGTGTTCCAGGAGTGCATGTCCCCAGAATGCCATTCGAGAACGCTAACGATCACTCACGGCATCTTGATCCAGACGAAACTGCCTGGCGGGCCGACGGGGCCGGGCCGATCGGCCGGGCCCGGAGTCCGGATCGGCGGTAGCCGCCCCTGGATCCGCGTGACCGGCGACGTCCGACCGACCTCAGATGGACAGCCGCCGCGGCGAGGAGAGGCACCTCCGCCCCCTGGTGACCCGGCATGAACCCATCGACTTTCGGCTTGCACCTCGGGCGCCTCCCACAACGAAAGTTGCGCCCACGATCATCCTTCGTACGGACGAGGCGACCGAACCGGGTCCCTAGCGTGATCCACATGACCAGTGACACGGGGGACCGTACCGACGGACCGACATGGCGGCGGACCGTGCTCGCAGTCGCGGCGGGAGTACTGGCCGCGGCAGCCGTGTGCGCGATCTATTGGTGGCAGGACTGGAATCTGGGCCCCGGTGCGGCTTTCCTGTCCAGCAAGGCCGCGGTGAAGGTGGGCCTCTTCGTCGCCGCCGGAGGGCTCGGCGCCGTGACGTTGTGGTGGCAGGGGCGCCGTACCTCGCGGTCCACGCCACCCAAGAAGGCCGACTGAGTCCGGTGGGCACCACCCTTGCCCAGCCGGCCGATCGCGCCATCGGACACGCACAGCCTCAACGACCCGCCCCCATTTCGTCCGCGGCCGAGCCGTCGGTCCCGCCGTCCGCGCTCAGCGCTTGACAAGGATCGTGCCAGGCGCGTCGCCGAGGTAGGCACGAACGAACCCGCCCAGGGACGTTGCCAACGCAGCGCCGGTGGGGCCCGGGTGAGTGAACTGCGAGGCGGATAGCGGCGGCGCATCGGGGACGGCGGCCTCCGCCGGCGTTCCGCCGACCGTGACCGGGCCGCCATCCTTTGCCAGGGCGGGTTTGCGCGGGTGTCGGGGGTTGGGGTGGCGAGTTGGTGCCTTGGCCTTGTGGTCTGTCAGATCCATCGGTAGTTGGAGTCGTTCAGGGTGGGCAGGGCTGCGGAGGAGGCGTTGACGTGTTCGTTGGGGTTGCCGAGGTCAGCAATGGGCACTGGGGGGAAGATGTCGA
The DNA here is from genome assembly GCF_053610205.1 of Streptomyces sp. NPDC054932. NCBI lineage: Bacteria > Bacillati > Actinomycetota > Actinomycetes > Kitasatosporales > Streptomycetaceae > Streptomyces > Streptomyces sp. NPDC054932. The sequence goes on from NZ_JBSGXU010000053.1 coordinate 5,827, forward strand.
GGTCTCGTGTCTGTTCGTATGGCATCCAGACGACGTCTCCGCGGCCGACGGTGTCGTCGTCTTCGAATGTCTTCAGCTTCGGGCGGACTTTCGGGGCGAGGTGGGTTCGGTAGACGAGGTGTAGCTTGCGTGGGGGGCTGGTGCCGGGCCGGGTCACCATGGCGTCCAGGAGCCAGGTGAAGCTGGGCGGGCTGGCGAGGTCTTCCGGGGTCAGGCCGAGTTCTTCCTCGAGTTCTCGTTGCAGGGCGTCGGGCAGGGGTTCGGCGGGTTCCACGTTGCCGCCTGGCAGGGAGTAGTGCGTCATGCCCTGGTTGTTCGTTCGGCGGATCAGTGCCACGTCCTGGCCGTCGAAGACCAGTGCTGCAATCCGGATTTTGATCCGGTGGAATGCGGCTGCCTCGTTGTTTGTCATACGTCGTCCCTGGTTTGCGGTGCCTGTGTCGGCTCGGAGGTTGTCCTGCGTAAAGGGGAGACCGTCAGCAGGTGGGCCACGGTGGACACCGTTCTGCGTGCACTCTGCCTTATGGGCGGACAGGATTCCGACCGTCGGCGTTGGCCAGAGCCGGAAGACCGCTTCGACCCCTGACGACCCCTCGACGTGCAGGGAGCATCTGCGCCGCCTTTGGAAGGATGCCATCGACGGGGTTGAGCCGGAAGAGTCGCTGTCACGCCCGCCCGAAAAGCCGGTCCTTGAAGTGCCAGCCCCACGCCCTGCCTCTGACCCCTGGGCGAGCAGCACACCGACCCCCAGCGGGTGGGGCACAAGCAGCCCTTCCGCCGGGCCACGGTTACCCGCGCGGGTGAAGGCGGTCAGAACCGGCGACGGCCCGGGGCGGCGTTCGGCAGCTTGGATCCGGCGGGTTGCCGGCCCTGCGTCGTGCGCGTCAGACCCCTGTCCTGCCTTGCGGACGCGGGGTCGTCCTCAGCTGGCGGCACGAGCCCGGCCTGCTCCGCGGCGGCCTGAACGAGGGGACGAGACATGGACTACTGCAGGTGCGGAGCCCAGGCAGTGGGACGTTGTGTGGCTGGTGGGGAGTTCTTCTGCAGCTCGGAGCGTCGGACGTACCCACACACCGTCCGCGGCCTGTTGGCAGAGGCGGGCGAGCAGCCACCCGCCCAGTGGTACGGGCTGTTGTGTCCCTCGTGCTACCAGGACGCGATCGACGCGGCGCTGCCGACCGTTGCAAGCCATCTGTTCCAGGCCGAGGCAGGATCGATCGAACGTATCGTCTACCGGCTCGTGTCCGGCCACGGCTGGACGGACCTGGAGAACCGCAACCGTACCCTCGGCGCGGACATCATCTCAGCCGTGGTCGGGGATCGTCCCGCATGGCTGTTCAACAGTCTCCCGAGAACGCTGGCGGCGCTGTACGCCACGATGGCCCGGTCTCGCTCGCTCGCCCCACCGCCTCTTCGGGTGGAGTACGAGGAGGTACGCCACACCCCGACCCTCTTCAACAAACACAAGACGACCACGACAGTGACGCAGCTGGGTGAGCTCCACGCCTGGCCATTCGGATACAGCACCGACAGAGGCTTCTCGAGGCGTATCTACGTCGGGACGGGAGGGATCCTGATGGAGGGTGACTTCGGAGGGCCTATCAGGGACGGCACGATGGCCATGCACGTCGTCCTGGGCGATCTGCGGAACCAACTGAACGAGCTGAACCGGAAACTTGCCGAGCCTCCGCACGAGGGCCACTTCGACGACGATGCAGTGGACGTTCTCGCCGCTGCGGTCTCCCGGCTGCTGTAGGAAGCGGGGAGAGCCGCGGACCACCGTACGGGCAGCCGAGAAGGGCGGTCTGGGGCCCTGCTGGCGGGCGTTGCGGCAGCGGATCGGGATACCCGGCTACGGCCGCAGGATCCTCCCCCCGATTCAGCGGCTGTCCGGGGCCGGCGCCCCTTCCCCCCCGTGGCGCGGCGGCCCCGTAATCGCTCGGTGGCGTTTCGACTGCGGCGTTTCAACGGACCCGACCGGGGACTCCCGCATTCACTTCCGTTCTTCGAGGGCCGGACCCCACCGACGAACGGCTGGCGCCTGTTTCCCTCCTCATCCGTCGTAGAGGGGCCCAGCGTCCTCAACCCGGGGAACCTTCCCGGTCACAGCACGCGGGGGTGCGTCAGCGGAACCGGTCGGCCACCGCGCGGAAGGACTGCTTGGGTGTCCACTGCCCGGTTTCGGCGTAGCCGCGCCGGGTTCCGGACGGATACGTCCTGACGAGCGCGAAGCTGGCGATGTCCAGGTCGTGGCAGCGCTGCGGGGAATACGGGGAGTCGGGCGCGATGAAGTTGTAGACGAACGCCCCGTCCACGCGCTCGGCTGCGTAGAGGTCGAGCAGCGCCCCGACCTCGGCGGCCTGCTCGCGCTCGTCGCGCACGTAGCCGTCCTTGACCAGGGGAGGGTCCCGCTCCCAGTCCACCGCGGTGAAGCCCGAACCGCCCCGATCCCCGGCCCCCGTGAAGGTGCAGCAGCCGAACTCGGTGATGACGACCGGTTTGCCGTGCCGGTGCAGGGCCCGCAACGCGCGGGTGTAACTGGTCCTGTTGTCGCCGTTGCGGTACAGGTTGGCGCCGACGACGTCGAAGCCGTGCCAGTCGACCTGCTCCCAGTCGCCGGAGCTGTAGGTGACCGGCCCGTGGAACCGCGGCCGGACGGTCTCGACCGCCCGGCCCAGGAAGGCGTTCAGCCGCTCCTGGTAGCCGGCCGACTCCGGGCGCCCCAGCGCCTGACCGCGCTCCGCGTAGTCCTTTCCCGGTACCAGGCCGGACATGAAGATGGTCAGCTCTGTGCCGACGGAGAGGCCCACGCAGGAATACCGGGTGCGCAGCGACTCGGCGGCGCGCGCCACCGAGCCGAGGAAGGCGAGGGTCTGCTCGGCGTCCTGGTCGAACTGCCGCGGCTCGAACCAGACGAACAGGCCGAGCGCGGCGGCGATCGACGCGGCCTCGGTGAGCCGGTCGAGCCGGTGGCCGAGCAGGAGAACGGCGTTGCCGTGTAACTGCTCCTTGACGGCCGCGATCTCCCGGCGCACGTACTCCGTCCGCCAGACCTCACGGTCCGTGTCGAAGTTGACTCCCTTGTAGGTGAGCGATGCGGGTGTCCGCGAGGATGCCGTGGCTGTGGTGTCGTCCGCGTGGGGTGTCCGGGCAAGTGCGCTGCCGGTGGCGGTGGCGCAGAGGGTGGAGGCTGCCGCGACACCGGCCAGCAGGGTCCGACGGTCGATCAGTGGTGAGGTCATGCCCCCAGCCTCTACGGGGGGTGGGACCCGGCCCATCGTCCGTAGGTATCGCACGCCGAGACCAAAGTCGCTCCGCGTCCCTCGGACGATCCCGCGGCGGGCCGACCACCGGGATCCACTTCGCCGCGCCGGCCGCTGCCGGCCGCTCGCGTTCGTACTCACGCCGGGCCAGGCGGCGCGACCTGTGCGGCTGGAGCCACAGGATGATGCATGTGATCCAGGCCACTATCGCGGCGAGGGAGAGCGTTCTGGGCACCGGGCCTGGCCGGCGTATGCCATCCCGGCGTGGGCTGGCCACGGCCCTGACGGCGCACGGGCCGCCGTCCTCTTCACCGGCCGGGAAGCGGTCCCGGCGACTGGTCCTGGCATCTGACATCGGTGCCGCCGCTCGCGGCGACCTCTCCCACCGGGCCCAGCGGCGGACGGACCACCAGGCGGCCGGACAGGTCGGATGCCAGGACCCGGGGCTCGTCCCGGTCAGGCCGCGCAGAACGGCACAGCCGTGCCCGGGACGGTGTGCACCCGGCCCTTCAACGACCGAGCACGCCACCGGTTCCGCGCGCACGTCAACACAGGGCAGAGCGTTGGGTGACCGTGCGCCGGCATGGCAGTTGCCTGTCCGGAACTCCCGCTCGGGGGTCGGGGAGCACGGAGACCACATGGAACTGCACAGCCGCCTCCTGCTGGAGGACAACATCCTCGTGGCCACCGCGCACGAACCGGTCGGCACCGAGCAGAGAGCCGCACTTGCCGGGGAGATCGACCGTCTGATCGACGAGCACCGCCCCGCCGGTCTGGTCGCCGCTCTCGGCCCGGCCGCCGCAACCGCAGCAGCCGTCTCCGTCGTACTGCGCCTCTACCGCCACCACGCCAGTAACGGCATCGTCATCGCCGTGGCCACACCACCCGCTGCGGTCCGCTACCTCATCAAAGCCAACCAGCCCTCGCTGCCGGTCCACACCGACACCACCGACGCCCTGCGGGACTCCCTTCGCCGCCAGACCGCCTGCCACCACCCCCGGGCCGCAGAGCCGAGCCCGGGAGTCCGGCAGAGCACGCCCGCGTCGGAGCGCCGGGGCGGACTTTGAGTACGTAAGGGCTGGCTTCGGTGTGCTCGCATCGGAGGCGGGCCGACTTCACCCCCAGTCCGACTCGGCTGCTACCGCTACTGCCGGTGCCCGCAGCCGGGGCGCAGGTCCAGGAGGCGTGTCCGTAGATCCAGGAGGTCGGCAAGCGCAGCCCGCTGCACCAGCCGGCGCAGCAGCCGGTCGATCCGTATGTCGTCACCGGCCGCCACCGCCTCGACGATCTCCCGGACAAGACATTCCTCCCGCCCCGCGGTACCCGGCGTCATCAGTCCCGGCTACCTCGCACACCAGGGCTCCAAGCCAGCCACACAAGTGTCCGCGTCCCTGACGCACCGCCCTCTCGGACCCAGTGCCGGCGACTTCCCGGCCGAACACCCGCCACGAGGCCCTCCTGGCCGAAGCGGTCGTGTATCCGGAGATCGGCCCCGGCTGCACCCTGACCGGCGGGACCTGGTGGTCGAACTACGACGAGCGGGAGGTGACGCCGACCGGTGTGCTGGACATCGACCACATAGTGCACACGGCGTCCCAGCGAGGCACAGCAGGGCGCCGATGGCTCGGAAGCGGTCAGGACGATAGCCACCGGCGACCATGTTCCGGGAGTTCGACTCGGTCACGAAGTTCCCGTGGCGCGCGGCGAGGAGGCGCCGCGAAGCTGTTGTCAGGGGTCGGGCCTTTCGTTGTCTCTCATCACCAGTACGGGGCAGGTCGCGTGTTCGACGCAGTAGCGGCTCACTGAGCCCAGCAGGGTGCCGGTGAAGGCGCCCAGGCCACGGCAGCCGACGACCAGCAGGTCCGCGCCGTTCGCGGTGTCGACGAGTACCCGGGCGGGATGTCCGTGCACGATGTGGGTGTCGAGAGGTACCTCTGGGGCTGTGTGTCTTTCCTGCTCCACGGTGTCGGCCAAGGCATGCCGGGCGGCTGCTTCGAGGTCGGATGCGGGAACGGGTATCCAGCTGCTGGTTGCCGGGAAGGTCCAGCCGGTGACGGCTTCAACGGCCGCGTTCTGCATGCGTGCCTGGGCCAGTGCCCACCGCAGCGCCTTGCGCGAGGATTCGGAGCCGTCGACTCCCACCACGATCCTCGCGGTCGGCCTGTCCTCCTCGGCCATGGTCCGCCTCCTGGACGCCTTGCTCACCCGGCGCTCGGTTGTAGTGCCTGCTGGTGATTCTCGGCTCCTCACCATGGCCCCGCCAGCCGACGGCGCGGTCGGTAAGGTGCTGCAGCCGGATTGGCTGGGGTGCCCGATGTCGCGATGATGGGCAGAACCGGCCGACGCTTGGGCAACCACATTCCCGACCTGCGCGACCTGCGCTGTCCCCCGCCAGCTCGAAGCTAGTACGAGGCAGGCGAACCCCAGCAAGATCGTTCTCGCCGGGGTTTCCTGTGCCTCAACTACGCGTACCCGATCATGAGATCGGCGTCCTCGTTCCTTTCCAGGCGGCCGCGTTGGGCCGACCGGGCCGAGCCGGGGGCGTCCGGAGCACGGTTCCCGCAGATCTGACCGGTGCCGCCATAGGGTCGGACCTCGCCTCTCTGCGCGAGGCGGGCGTGAGGAGTGCCGATGAACGGCTGGGCCGTCGTGATCGCCGGGGGTGCGGTCGTCGGCTATGGGGCGCTCTCACGCCGTTTGTCGACCACGGTGCTCTCGGGACCGCTGGTCTTCATGCTCGTCGGTCTGGCGATCGGCCCGCTGGGACTGGACCTGCTGGACCGGGCGAAGGATCCCGAGGTCACGCGGACGCTCCTTGAGAGCGCGCTGGTGCTCCTTCTGTTCGCGGACGCGGCGGGGATCAAGGCCCGGGACCTGCGCCGGGAGGAGTTCCTGCCGCTGCGGCTGCTCGTGGTCGGTCTGCCGGCCACGATGGCTCTGGGCATGCTGGTGGCCTGGCCGCTGCTGTCCGGCCTGAGCGTGTGGGAGCTGGCCCTGGCCGCCGTCATCCTCGCGCCGACGGACGCCGCGCTCGGGCAGCAGGCATTCTCCAACAAGCGGGTGCCCCCGCTGGTCCGCGGCGGCCTGACCATCGAATCCGGTCTGAACGACGGCCTGGCTCTTCCGTTCTTCGTCCTGGCACTCGCGGCGGCGGGTGAGGGACACGACCATCCGAGCGTGGCCGAGACGTTTCTGCGCGCGCTGCTGCTGAGCGGCGCGATCGGAGTCACGGCCGGCTGGACCGGGGCGAGCCTGTTGCGCTGGTCACTCGCCCGGGGGTGGAGCAGCTCCGACTGGCGGCAGTTCCTGGTATTCGCCGTCCCAGTCATCGCGTACGTCCTGTGCGCCATGGTCGAGGGCAGCGGCTTCATCGGCGCCTGGGTCGCCGGCCTGGCCTTCGGCATCCACCTGCGCGGCACCCCCGCCGACCTGGGTATCCCTCCCCAGGACTCGGACCCCGCGCAGAGCACCGGGTTCACCGAACGCCTCGGCCTCCTCCTCGCCTCACTGAGCTTCCTCGTCTTCGGCGCCGTCATCCTGGGACCCGCACTCCAGCACCTGAACTGGCGCATCGTCCTCTACGCGCTGCTCAGCCTGACCGTCATCCGGATGCTGCCCGTCGCACTCGCCCTGGCCGGCACCGGCCTGCGCCCCGCCTCCATCGCGTACATCGGCTGGTTCGGCCCGCGGGGGCTCGCCTCCCTCGTGTTCGGCCTGCTCGCCCTCGAAGAACATCTGCCCGGGGGAACCCTGCTGAGCGAGGCCGTCGCCGTGACCGTGGGCCTGAGCATCATCCTCCACGGAGCATCAGCTCCCATCCTGGGCGACCGCTACGGCAGATGGTTCACCAGGACACTCCGCAAGGAACCGAACCTGCGGGAGAACGCCCTCGCGCAGCACGACGGCCCACACTGATGGAGTCAGCGGCCTTATGGGGACAGGGACGCCGGCCAGCCGCGACCCTGATGGTCAATTCGGTGGCCATGTGTCTGTGGGGGTGGGCAGGTTCCCTTCAGGTCGGTAGCGGCGGCAGGGGAGGGGCTGGGTTGTGTCGATGTCGCCGAGGCCGAGGCCGAGGCCGGAGCCGTCGCCGGAGAGCGCTGCTGCGATCCGGAAGATCTATGCGCGTAAGGAGCTTCTGCTCGCGGTGGCGGTCCGGGACCGATTGCCCGAGGTGTTCCCGAACGTGGAGTTCTCGTCGGCATTCGGGTCACGGGGCCGTCCGGCGATCTCGCCGGGCCTGCTGGCGCTGGTCACGGTGTTGCAACCGTGCTCCGCCGCCGTGCGAACGGCGAGTCGGTCGAGCAGATCCAGCCCGACCTGATCATCCCGTCCGGCAAGCGCAAGGGCCAGGCCCCAGCGTTGCGAGCATCTACCGGGCGCTCGCCGAGCACGAGAAGCAAGAGGCGTACCCCGAAGCCGCCGCCTGGGTGCACGCCGACTTCGCCGACCTCCAGGCCACCGACGAGATCCCCCGCCCTCCCGCCGAGTCCGCATCCGGCGGCCGGACGACCCGGTCCCCCCGACGCCAGCCGGCACAGAAGAAAGCGCTCTGAGCTGCGCTTTCACCCCCCGTCTTGCGAGGTCCGCCCCAGACTGGGCCCGCGCGGACGGGCAGGACGGTGAACTGCACTGTTCCCTCGGGGGAAAGCCGGGCCCGCGGGCGGGATGTCACGGCATGACGAAGCGCGGAGCGGGGATAGGCCCCGGTTGGGTGTAGGTCAGATGCGCCAGGTCCGAATGCGGTCGGCGGCCTGGTACACGGTGGCCTTGCCGGCCTGGATGTCGCGGACGAGGTCGACCATGGCGCCGTGCGGGGGGTCGATGCCCTCGCCGGAGGCGTGCATGTAGGCGGCCGCGACCTGGCAGGCGTACAGGCTGTTGCGGTACGGCAGCGGCTGCAGGCGCACCAGAGTGTGCAGGAGAGCCGCGGCGCGCCAGGCGGGGTCCGGCTCGACGGTGGCGGGTCGGGGGATGCGGGTCTTGTGCCGGGCGACAGCAGCGACGAGGGCCGAGTAGTCCGCGACGCTGACATCTTCGGGGACGGCCTGTTCCTGGACGTCCAGGAGCCAGGGGACGTCGATGTGGAGGACCATCAGGCCGCGTCCGCCCCCTGCTGGTGGCGTGTGGAGGGCGGGGCCTCGTCGGGGAAGGCGTCGTCGAACTCGGAGCGGCGGGTCTCGCCCCAGGAGACGGCGTAGCGCACGAACTGGCGGCGCTGGCGCTCGCGCAGCGGCAGGTCGTGGACGTACTGCTTGAGGGACTTGCCTTCGGCGGCCGCGGCGGCGCGGACCTCCTCCAGCTCCTCGTCGGTGAAGGTGACGTTCAAGGACGGCATACCCTGATGGTACCTACTTGGTACCTGCCGGGCCACAGGTAGGCGGCAAGCTACGGCACAGGACCGGCCGCGCAGCGGCCAGGCGCCCCGGAATTCGGCCAGCGCCCGCTCCAGCAGGGCATGCACCTTCCCGTACTGGGCTCCCCGAGGCCCGAGGAAATACGTTTTGTCGAAGAAGACCGGGCCGACGGTGTCCAGGTCGACGAACCTGGCGACGTCGATCGACCGGGACCGGCCCGGAGCGATCTCGTCGAGCTCCTGCGGCTCGACGATCACGTACTCGCCGCCGGTGTCGCAGCCCTTCACGATGTCCGCCAGGTCCACCTCATCGCCGGTGCGCTCGTTCACGCGCCGGTTCCGGATCCGGTCCGCCGGCCGCCGGAGCTGGTGGAAGCGGATCATGTGGCTGTCGGGGCATCGCCAACGCCAACTGGCGCGCGTCCCACGCCCCCGCGCCCGCCGGCACGGCGCCACGATGACCCTGCTCATCCGCGGCAGTGACGCCGCCCTCTACAGCGCCGAGTTCAACGGCTCATGGGCCAGCGCCCAGAAGGTCGCCAGCGTCGCCCTGACGGAGGCACCAGCGGCGATCTACTTCGGCGGCAACCTCCACGTGATCTACCGCCGCGCCACCTCCTGACACCCACCCCACCGCCTCTCGGTCATCCACCCCCGGGGCAGTGGTCGAAGCCGACGGAGCTCTCGGAACCTGCTCCCGGGGCCGGCACGGCAGCACAGATGCGGGGAAGGCCCACGTGATGCCGTCCACGCAAAACGCTCGGCTGGGGAAGCCCGGCCGAGCATCCGCCACCACACCGCACGACCTGGACCCGCTACCTCCGGCGCGGCCTGGGCATGAGCCCCTTCCCCGCGGCCGTGACCTTCGTACTGCTCCGCCGGAGAACTGGCCGGCGCGACGATCGTGGCGAAGAGCGCCGGGCGCCCCGGTGCGCCGCACGCTGCGGGGCACGGGAGGCGGCGGCGTGCTCCTGGTGCTCGTTGCACGCGCGGCAGGGTCCGGCGCACGGCCTACTACGCCTGATCTGCCCAGCCGGACGCCCTCGCCCCCACCCCACTGCCTTTGTGTCCGCTGCGGGGGCGAGGCTGGGGTGGCTAGTGGACCGTCCCGATCAGCTTGCTCGTGCGACGAGCTCGTCGTACTCGATGTCGGACGGGTCGGTCGCCTGCACGTACATCTGGACGCCGTCGAGCGCGCTGCGCAGGGTGTTGGAGCTGGAGGAGTGCGCCATCCTCTGCTTCGTCTTGGTTCCGCCAGGGCACCAGGAGATCAGCATGATCTTGGTGCGCTTCCCTTCGCCTTCTCCCGTGGTGTAGGTCAGGTCGTAGACGACGTGGCGGGGTTCGTCCGTGGGCAGCTTCTCCAGCAGCTCGTCGTGGGTGAGCTTGCCCTGGTAGTCGGGGACGATCGTGCTCAGGTCGTCGCTGAGACGGTAGAAGACCGTGTTGGCCGACCTCTTCTTCAGCTCCATGAACGCGGGGATGACGCTGTCATAGATCTGAGGGGCACTGCTCATGACTGTTCCTCACTGCTCTGTCGTCCTTCGGGCGGTCGAGTGGATCAAAGAGGCTGCCCGCAGACAGTCGCTGCGCCGTCAGGCGGAAACCGGGGACCGCGCCGCCGCCTACGCCCAACGCCTCTTCGGCGCCCGCGCCCAGGGCGCCGCCGACCCCGGCCTACTCATGCTCGTCTGGGTAGCCGCACTCAGGCGGAACTTTTGGTCCGTTGCCTAGCCTTCGGATCATGAGTTCCGCACAGCAGATCGATTCGTTCGACGAAGAGGCTCTCCCGCAGCTGACGGGAACCTGGTCCCTCACACTGGGCACCGCTGCTGTCGCAGCCGTCGGCTGCCCCCTGCTTCCGGAATTCGTTCCGAACCTGCTCCGCTACCTCCCCGTCTACTTCATCCTGCCCTTGGGGATCTGGGCGGTCATTTCAGGAGGCATTGCCCTGCGACGCGTTCGCGGCGACGAGGGAGTCAGTCGCATCCGGGCGCGGGCCGGGATCGCCCTCGGCACGGTGGCCGTCGTGACGGCGGTGACCACCATCGTCTGGGCGTGCTGGGCATTGCGCCACATCTGAGAGTGACGGCCGTGTAAGGGCCCTCGCAATACGGGCAGTGTTCCGGCGGTGGACCGCAGCACGCCGGGTGCCGTCGACCGTCGCATGATGGCGGTCCAACGCCGCGATGTTGCATCGGATGCAATCGTGGGGTGGGCGCGCCCATGCTCGGCCTGCACCTCATCACTGCCCAGCAATGGCGCCGCCGCGCCGCCACCGACTGGACCGCCCACCTCGAAGCCCGCAGCACCAGCCGGGCACCGGGAGACGATACGACCGGGCCCTGATGGCCTGGCCGTTACCCCACTCCGTTCCTTCTCCAGGTCAGGCGCTGCCTTCAAGGGGTCCGGGATTGTCCGTCGCCTCCCTCACTGGAGCACGACGGTGACGCCCCTCTTGCGCAGGAGGTTCACGGTCTCCTCGAAGTAGGACAGGCCGCCGAGGTGGTGCAGAACGTGTCCGGCGAGGGCGTGGCGCGCGATGTCGGCGTGGTGCCAGACGAGGGTGAACGGGGGGACGACGGAGGGCCCGCCGCACAGGGAGTCCGCCACCGAGTCCAGGTCTCTGCCGTAGTTGGCGCCGGGGCCGAGCAGGGCTTCGCCGAGTGCCAGGAGCAAGCCGGTCCTGTCGGTGACGTGCTGTCCGTCCAGGTGGTACGTCCCGCCGGACAGGCCCTGCAGCCCGTACGGGCCGACGCGGGTGAGGTCCAGCCACTCGGACCGGCCCTCGGCGTCGAACTGTGCCCACTGGTTGGGCCGCGTGGGAACACCGTGGGACCAGATCTCCCAGACTGCGCGGGCGGCCAGGGTGGGGCGGTCGTCACCGGGGTCGGTGACGGTGACGTCGATCAGGGCCCCGCCGAGGACGGATGGGCGTGCCTCGACGGTGTCCAGGTCGAGGTGGTACCCGGTCATCGTCCGGCCGTGGCGATCGAGGCGCCAGAGCGTGATCGGGTCGCCCTCCTGCGGAAGGGGACGACACAGCAGGGCCAGAAGCGGTGCGGCGGGTTCGCAGCCGATCAGGTGCACGGGCTGGGTGGGCCGCTGCGGGCGCGGGGTGAACAGGCCGTCAACGGAACGGCAACTGCCCGATGGGCTGTCCCCCCGGATCGAGGGGAACCACAGCTCGAACCGCGGACTCGAAGGCAGCCGCTTGCTGCCCCAGTAGTCGTCCTCCCTGACGCCGGTGCCCACGACGATGTCCACGCGCCCGGGATCGCCCGGCGTGGGCCACTGGGCCAGGACAGTCGTGTCCTCCAGGTCCCAGAAGCGGGCCGGCCCGTCGTTCGAGGGATCCACAGGCACGATCGAGAGCATTCCGTCCCCCAGCAGCCGCACCGGTTCGGCGCTGTCCGCCACGGCCTGGACCAGCAGGCTCTCGCGCGGGCAGCCGCGCAGCGTCAGGACCTCTCGCGGCAACGGAGGCGCGTCCATGAACAGGCCCTCGACCTCGGCGCACCGCCCCCACAGCACGCCCTCCTCCTCACCGTCGGTGTCCTCCCGCACCAGGAGATACCGGACCGGGAAGTCCCGCTCCCACCCCACATGTTCCTCGGACCGCACGCTTCTCCATTGCTACCAGGCTGTCTTGGCGCGCCAACCCTACGGCTCGCTGACGCCGAAGCCCTCCGAATATCGCGTGCTTGGAATGACGCTCCCTGCCAGTCGGGGTGTCGGCGTGGACGGCGGCGCGGCGGGAGGCGTACGCGAACGACCAGGGCCAGCCGGCCTCCCTGGTCGCGGTGACGGCCCGCTCGAATCGCTCGAAGGCGGACCAGGACCCGGCGGAGTGGCTGCCGCCGTCCGCGGACGCGCACCTGCGGCGGAAGCGCGTACGACTTCTCGACGTTCCCGGCAGGGCTGCTCGGCTGCTCCACCGGACCGTCCACTCGCCCTGGGTCCAGGCGAGCACGATGCCGGTCAGAGCGGGCCCTGGAGTTCCACGCGACTGTGAACGACCTCGGAAGCGGCGGCCGAGAAGGTGATGGAGCGGTTGTCGCTGATCACCGAGACCTGCTGCCGCCCGGCGTCGCTCACGATGACACGTACGGTGCGATCGCGGCGGTCCGGATGTTCGGCGGCGATGCCCGTGATGCGCAGCCCGTCCGCACCGGTGAACGTGACGAAGAAGCGCAGCGTGTTGTACTGCTTCTCCTCCCACTCCGGCCTGGGGTGGTCCGGTAGCTGCGGGGTCTCGAAGCCGAGGGTGACCGAGGTGTCCCGCTCGTCCACGTGGACGTAGTACAGCGGGCAGGAGGAGAGGTTTCGACGCGGCGAACACCAGCGACTCCCGGAACGGGCTGCGGCATGAGAAGGGTGCCGGCTCCGTTCGTCATGACCTGGTGTGCGCGGCCTGCCTAGATAGACACGGTCGTCATTGCCGGCTTGTACACGGCAGCGAAAGCCCGACCGGCGCCGTCGTCTCCCGCCATCCCGCCATCCCGCCGTGCTGGCTCAGCGCGGTGAAGAGCAGGCCCACCATGTCGTGGATACATTTTCGATGGTCGGCGCAGGTTTCGATGCGAAGCGCCAGACCAGAGCCGCGCGGCCGTCATTCGCTCCACGATCGGCAGGACTTCTCGCGCAGCCTCCACGAGGCCGGCTACCAGGTGTGCCGACCGGCCTGACCCTGCTGTGTTGGCGGCCAAGGGTGCAGCAACCGGGGTCGGGAACGGAGCGTGATCTTCAGTGTCCGCAGAGTCGAAGGGTGGGGGCAGGGGATCAAGGGCGTCCTATCCGGACCTTAAGGGACGGATAACAGCGAGCCCACAGCCCCTCGGAGGCCCGTTCCGGCCGCAAACCCCGCTTAGGGTCACGGGTGTTGACCGAGGCACTTTCGATGCTGCCGCTGCACCGGCGGATCGGCTTTACCAAGAGGTTTCTGATGTCCCGAAAGCGAATTGCCCTGGCCTGCGCGACTGTGGTTGTCGGGGTCTGCTCCGTCGTCATACCCGTGGCCGCCAATGCGGGAGAGGAAGGGGGCGGCTTCAGCGCCGCCTGCCGCGTCGCGGACCAGTCCACCGTGTGGTGGGCGTCCGGCGAGGTCTCCCTGGCCAATAAGGGGGACCGGCCCGTACGGGACTGGACCGCCGAGTTCGACGTGTCGCAGGGGCAGGTCACCCTCGACAACCCCTGGGCGTACGAACTCCGCCAGACCGGCAAGCACGTCACCATCAAGCCGATCGCCGACCGCGCCGACGTGGCCGCCAAGGGCAACCGGGCCGTCAAGGTCGGGATCAACCCCGCCGGCAAGGGCATACCCAAGATCAGCGGATGCCGCGTGAACGGCCCGTCGGGCAACGGAGGCGACACCGGCACGAATACGGCCGTCCCCGCCGACAGCGGCTCCTTCGTCAAGGACGACACCGCCGTCCACCTGATGTGGAAGCCGCCCACCGGCGGCGCAGAGGTCGTGCGCTACGAGGTCTTCCAGGACGGCAAGCAGGTCAAGACCGTCAAGGACACGATGACGGACATCGAGCTGCTGGCCCCCGCCACCCGCTACGCGTTCAAGGTCCGAGCCGTCCGCGCCGACGGCCGCACCACCGGCTTCAGCAAGGACATCGTGCTCACCACCCTCGCCGCGCCCGGCCAGGACAAGGCGAAGCCGGTCATCCCCGCGGACCTGGAGGCGACGGCCTCCGGCCCGTACCAGGCATCCCTGCGCTGGCGCGCGGCGACCGACGACGTCGCCGTCACCGGTTACCGCATCTACCGCAACGGCGCGAAGGTCCAGGAGGCGGACGCCAAGGCCACCTCGGCCACCGTCTCCGGCCTGACCGCGAGCACCGCCTACCGCTTCAAGATCACCGCAGTCGACGCCTCCGGCAAGGAGTCCGACCCGACCCGCGAAGCCCAGGTGACGACCACCGCAGCCCCCGACGGCAGCGGCGGCAGGGCCGCCCCCGGCGACTTCGCCGCCACCACCGCCACGAAGCAGGACGGCGGTGTCACCCAGCACTACCTGAACCTCACCTGGTCCGTCCCACAGGGCGTCGGCCAGATCACCACCTACCAGGTCCACCTGAACGGCAAGCCCGCCCAGACCTTCATGTGGGGCACGGGCGACCCGGTGCTGCCCGTGCCGACGACGAAGGGGTCGCGCGAGGTGCTCGTCGGCGCCCACCCCGGCACGGCGTACACCGTGAAGATCCGGGCGCGGCTCGGCGACGGCACGTGGGGCGCGTTCTCCCGCGAGATGACCGTGAAGACCGGCGGCTGACCCGCCCGCCTGCCGCCCCACGCGCACGACCGACCCCATGACCAGGAGCATCCCCTCATGAGTACGACCCGCCCCGCCGCCACGACTTCTCCCGACCCGGCACGGCCCCCGGCCCGCCGCACCGCCCTCCTGCGCCTCACCGCGCTCGTGGTCCTCCCCCTCGCCGTGACCACCCTCGGCTCCGCGCCCGCCTCCGCACACGGCTCCACCGCCGACCCGGTCAGCCGCAGCGTGGCCTGCACCAAGAACCCGAAGGCGAGTGAGGCATGCCGACTGGCCCTCGCCGAGAGCCCCGGCATCCCCGGCGACTGGAAGTCGATCGTCCAGGGCCGCGCCATCGACCACAGCACCCCGACCTCCTCTCCGCAGCACCGCGCCCGCATACCCGACGGCAAGCTGTGCAGCGCCGGCAACGCACAGTTCTCCGGCCTGGACCTGGCGCGGGACGACTTCCCCTCGACGGCCCTGCCCGGCGGCGCCGAGTACGACCTCCGCTACGACATCAGCGCGCTGCACAACCCGTACCGCATGGAGATGTACGTCACCAAGGACGGCTACGACCCGAAGAAGCCGCTGAAGTGGTCCGACCTGGAGGACACGCCCTTCCTCAGCGCCGACAACACCGCGGCCACGGCCGCACCCGCGGGCTTCCTCGGCGCGAAGGCATTCACGTTCAAGGCGGTGCTCCCCGAAAAGAAGGGCAAGCACCTGATCTACACGATCTGGCACGGTCTGAAGCGGCCCGACGGCTCCTTCCAGAGCGAGGAGGCCTTCTACTCCTGCTCGGACGTCACCTTCAAGTAGGCGGACGCCGGCAGGCCCCACACCCCGAGCCCGGGTACCCCCTTCCCCGGGCTCGGGGTTTCAGCCGCCTCTCGGCATCAGCGCACCGCGCCGGTTCCCAGAGAGGCCGGTTGCGGACGGCATGGCCGTCCGTACCGGCCCCAGCCGGTCACTTGATCCCCGCTCGCCCTCCGCGCAGCTGGCCCGTACCCGACCTCCATGTGGCAGGCCCGACAAGGCTCGGCCGCAGGCCACCCCGACACTCCGTTCAGCCGCCACGGCTCGGAGCGGACGCTCGCTGCGTCACGCTCCGGCAGCCGCCGAACGGACTCATTGAGGCCCCTGGTTTCGGAGATCTTCGAGGCGTGCGATGTCGTCGTGGACCGACTCCTGCTCCTCGGCGGTGAGGTGAACCGCAGAGGCCTCGTCGAGGGCGGTCGTCATGGTCTCCCTGTCGCCGAGGCGGCCGGCGGTATCCGCTCGCAGGACCAGGAGGCGGAACAGTTGCACCGGGGTGGGCCGCTCGTCCTCCCTGCGGAGGGCGCGATCGATGATCCTTGCGGCGCCGCTCGGGTCGTCCTTCGAGTCCGCGAAGAGGGACGCCATGTGGAGAGCGCGGGCGAAGGTCTCGTCGGGGGCGGGTCGGTGGTGCTGGTCCCCGCTCGTCGGCTGCCCGACTCGGATGCAGTTGCCGCCCGGATCGGTCATGAGGAACTGCCGCACGCCGTATGACATGTCCTTCAGTGGCCCGATGCGTGGCAGCCCACGGGTCGGGACCCTCCCGTACGCCGCCTTGAGGCCGGCCCGGAAGGCATCGTGCAGGCCGTCGACGTCATCGGTCACCACGTAGCACGTGCTGACCGACTGGGTCGGCTCGTGCTGCTTCAGGCCGAAGAACTGGAGCTCGATACCTCCTCGTTCCACGACCGCGTAGGGATTGGGGCTCCGTTGCTGAAAGGTCACCTCGAAACCGAGCGCGATGTAGAAGTCGAGGACGGGCTGGAGGGTGAGGCACGGCAGGATCGGAATCGTCTTCTCGGTCATGCCGCCACTCTAGTCAACTTTGACTAGAGTGGGGAGCGGGTATTGGTGATCCCGATGGAACAGGCGCCGAGTGGCCGGTGAGGGACCGAGTGGTGTGACCCGACAGGCTCCGCCGCGGCTCACGCAAGGCACGAGGCCACGCCGAGCAGCGGCCGGCGGACGGTGCCGGTCCCGGTCCGGCCGGTCCTGGTCCCGCCGCGGCCGGTCCAGGAGGCGTGGATTCCCGTCCGGGAGACGGTCGAGCGGATCGTGCAGGCGGTCCGTGAGCCGGTCGTCAAGGACGGACCCCGGTTCGGGCCGACACCAACAACTGTGGCGGCCCGAACGCATGCGTTGTCAGGCTTGTGGGGGCGGTGAATCCGGGGCGGGTCCATTGTTCGTCTGCCCCAGAGCTGTTCGCCCCGGCGCCCGGAGTGGGCGGGCAGCCTCCTCATGGGCGGCGTCCTGGGCGGTGTACCGCTGCCCGGACCGCGCTTCACCGGCCCGCCAGGTGGCGAAGAGCCCGCCTCCCGCACTCATGATCACGGAGAATCCTGTCGACCCCGCCACCACGTACACCACGGTGGCCAGTGCGATGAGGACAAGCAGGCCGATCAGCTCCACGGAACGTGCGCTCATTTGCCTCGGGCGGGCCTGGATCATGCGGATTCCGGCGCCACGGCCGGTCTTCTTCTGCATGGCGATTCCTCCCGGTCGGGCACTCTGTCGGTGCTTCCTTGGAGAAGATGCAGGGTGAGAATTTGTGCCGCCAGGGGCAACAAGCAGGGGCGGAGATATTTCCCAGGACAGGCAAGTTGCCGCCCCGGGCAAGAAGGCGCGGCGCAACCACATCGGGGAGGACGCGTGACCGAGAGCGGGGAGGGGGGCAACCGCCGTGGGCGCTCGATGGCACCACTCGACCCGACGCTTTCCCCAGCGGAGCGGCAGTTTCTGGAACGGCTGCGGGAGGTGGCCAATGCCGCCGGGAACACCCTCGCGGAGGTCGGCAACGGTCTGGCCGAGCTGGCGCGCAGGGAGCGGATGCCCTTGATGGCGGCCAGCGTGCCGGACCTGTCGAAGATGCTCTCCGGCAAGCGCAGCACTCGGCCGGAAGTGATCAGGGGTCTCCACATCCTTGCCGCATGGCGGGCAAGGCGGAGGAGAGCTCTTGAGGCTACAGACCCCAACTGGGCTCTCCTCGAACTTCCGTCGGTTGTTGCGGAGGCCGAGACAGAGATCGCCATCACGCAACGCCTCTACACCGGGTGGGTGCGAGGACGCGACCGGGGACGGCTGCGCCTGCAACTGGCCGAGGCGCAGGAACAGTCAGGGGGACTCCGAGCCCGGTTGGCGCGCGCCGAGCTGCGTGCGGAGGAACTCGCCGCCGAGTTGTCCGGTGCGCGTCGGCGTCACACCGAGATGGCTGAGGCGCTGACCACACGCAGCACCAGGGCCTTTGCTGCGCTTGGCCGAAGCCGCCTGGAGCTCCGCGATCTCGCGGACCAGGTGCGGGCATTGAACGAGCGCATCGCCTGGCTGGAGCGAGCGCTGCAGGAAGCCTGGCGAGCCGTCGTTCGACACGTAGAAGAGCTTGCCTCTGTCTTTGAGCTGGTGATTGATCTGGCAGCCCGGCTCGCTGACGAGGAAGCCTGATCAAGACGCGATCTTGGTCTCGGTCGACTACCGTCCGGATCTGCCAGAACCCGGCCCGGGCAACGGGCAACGGATAGTCCTGTGAGCTGGCGAGTTCGATACGGACACACGCGCGCCCGCCGCTGAAGGCCGCGTGCGCTGGTGGAGGCCGACGAGCCGGAAGCGGTCCGTGCCGCGCTTCGGGGTGGGCAGCGGACCAGCTGGCGGAGGCATCGAGACCCTTCCTGCGCGCGCCGATTGCGTTTGCCAGCCGTTACAAGCGGCAGGAGACTGGTGGTACCAGCGTGGCCCTGCCGGGGGAATCGGGGCTGGCCGGCGCCCGACTCTTCCACTGCCGCCGCACCAGCTGCCCGCTGGTGTCCGCTGTGCCGCGCGACCACCCCGGTCCGTTCAGGGGGCCGCGGCAGGCTGCGCCCGGCCCATTCGAAGGTCAGGAAGCCGTCCGCGCGTGGGTGGGCTTCGAAGCCGTTGTCGGCACCTCGGTCCTTGGGCCAGGATGATCAACCGTCGGTCCTCTCACTCAGGAGGTATCCCATGAGTAGGACCCGCCCGATCAACTGCATCATCCCCCCGTACATTCTCGAAAAGCTCATGGAGAGCGACGACCGTGATGTCCGCCAGGCCGCCTTGGCCACTCTGCTGACCACGGCACGCCTGCGGTCCGAGCGATCGGTCCGAGCGGGTTTCGCCGCCGCGGCCGCCCCCGGCAACGGCCGGCGCACCGTATTCGACTGCGAGCAGACTGAATCCTTCACCAATGCCGTCCTGGCCAGGCCGGAAGACGGACCGGCGTCCCTGGACGAGTCCGTCAATCGGGCGTTCGACGCACTCGGCCTGACACGTGACTTCTTCAAGGAGGTGTTCCAGCGCAATTCGGTCGACGGCCGAGGGATGCGCCTGGACGGGTTCGTTCACTACGGCTCCATGTACGACAACGCCTTTTGGGACGGGCGGCGCATGGTGTTCGGCGACGGTGACGGAGACAGGGTCGGCGACCTCACCGGATCCCTCGATGTGATCGCCCACGAGTTGACACACGGAGTCACCGATTTCACCTCGGGATTCGAGTACCACAATCAGTCCGGAGCCCTGAACGAGTCGATGTCGGACGTCTTCGGGGCGCTGGTCAAGCAGTGGTCCCTGAAGCAGACGGCCGACGAGGCGGACTGGCTGATCGGGGCCGACGTGTGGACCCCGGCAATCGAGGGCGACGCCTTGCGTTCGATGAAGGCCCCGGGGACGGCGTTCGCAGGTGACCCCCAGCCCGACCGTATGAGCAAGTTCGTCCACAAGCCCGACACCGTCTTCGGTGACTGGGGTGGCGTGCACTACAACTCCGGTATTCCGAACAAGGCGTTCTACCTGGCTTCCGTGGGCATCGGCGGATTCGCGTGGGAGACTGCCGGGACCATCTGGTACGAATCGCTCAAGGCGTCCACCGCCGACGACCAGTTCCAGGACTTCGCCGACACCACCTTCCAGAAGGCCGGGCAATTGTTCGGCGTCGGCAGCCCCGAGCAGTCGGCCGTCATGGCGGGGTGGCAGGAGGCGGAGGTCCCACTGAGAAGTGTCCCGAGCGGCCTCGCCCGGGCACGGAGCTATGCGTTCAACGGGCACGGCGGCGTGGGCCGGGAGGACGGGCTGGCAGCCCTGACCAGGCAGATCGGTGCACTGAGCGACAAGGTGACGGGGCTGGCCAAGGAAGTGGCCAAGCTGAAGGGCTCCAGGTGACCGGAATTCCCCGCCGGCCGAGAGGCTGTGCGCAATGAAGGTGACTCTGGAGTCGTACGGCGGGCTGGCGGCGGCGGCAAACCTCCGCCGTCGGCCCAACGTGCTGAACACGGACGACCTGCCCGAAAGCGCTGCGGTCGAGCTGGCCCGGCTGGTGGCGGCGGCCGTAGCGATGCCTGAGGAGGAGGAGAACGGGCGCGCCAGGGACGCGATGAGCTACGTGATCACGGTGGAGGACGGCGGCCGCTCGACGGTTCTCACACAGTCGGACACCGCCAAGTCCCCCGCGTTCGCGGCCCTGCTCGCTTGGCTCCGAGGTCACTTCGCGCGGTAGCGGTGAAGCGGCACGGCTCATCTGCCGTTCTGCCGTCCCGTTCGAAGGTCCGGAGCAGTTCTGCCGCGACGCTTTCCGAGCTTGTCGTTCATCGTCCGGTTGGCGGGGGGCGCCTGGCGGCCGACATCTCCTGGAATCAGGCCACGGGCACGGCTCCGGTGGGCTTTGCGGCCGTCTGCCACAGAGGGACGCCGATGCGGTACATCCACAGGCCGGAGTCGAGCTGCCGGCGCTCGTGGAGCCGTACCCGCTCGATGGCCTGCCCGGCTCGACGGCCACGCCGGGCCGACCGCGTCCGGGACCGGTTTCCCTCGTCAGTGGTGGTCGATCCAGTAGGTCACCCAGGCCACGACCCCGGTCACCGACGACTTCACCGCCCATCGCACGATTTCATCGCTCGCGGTCTCCCACAGCCGTCGGGCTGCCGCATACCTGCCACCGTCGTTCTTCGGAACGTGCTTCTTCGCCTGATGCATGCCGAAATCGGAGCACCGGTCGCCCGGGACCGGTACCGAAGCGCTTCGGCGCGCACTGGTGAGAGACCTGTGACGGGTTTCCGAACCATGCTCGGGACCGGTCCCGAAACGGGCACCATACGGTGGCGGCCAGGAGGACGGTGCAGGTTCGGACCATGGGGGTGGATGTGCAGATCCGGGAATTCGTTCCACAAGTACTGCCGGCGACGATGCCGACGCTCTCGGGCTGCCTGCCCAAGGCTCCGCCGGGGACCATCTTCGTGAAGTCCACACAGAGCGGATTCGCCGTCCCGCCGCGGAAGTTCACTCTGCACTTCGGGCGCGCCACGGACGACGTCCATGTGCCCATCGGCGCTGACGATCCGTATGTGAGCCGACTGCACGGGGTCTTCACGTGCGACGGGCAGCACTGGTGGTTACGGAACGAGGGCCGACGCCCGATCCAACTGCCGGGCACCGAAGCCTTGCTCCGCGGCCATGAACGGGCGATGTCCCCCGGCTACTCGGCGCTGCTCATCGAGACCCGCAACCGCAGGTCCCACCTGCTGGAGGTGCACATCGTCGGGCACCCGGCCGCTGTCGACGACGGCGACTCGGAGGGAACCACGGCCACTGACGACGTATACGACCTGAGCAACGCCGAGCGCCTTGTGCTCATCGCGTTGGCGCAGCGGTATCTGCGCCAAGAGCGCTATCCCCAGCCCGTGTCGTGGAAGCAGGTGGCCGACGATCTGTCCCGTGCCGCCCCCCGGCGCACCTGGACGGCGAGGATCGCCGAGCACACGGTCGCCACGGTCCGCAAGCGCCTCGCGAGCGGCCGTGACCCCGTGGCCGGGCTGCTCCGGGAGGAAGGGGTCGGCGAGCCCGTGGGCAACACCCTCAACCACAACCTGATCCAGGCGTTGCTGAAGAGCGCGACCCTGCTGCCCCAAGACCTGTACGTACTCGGCGAGGAGACCTGACATGCAAGCGCCCGAGCGGTTTCCCGAGTGGCGGACAGGTGAGGTCATCGACGGCCGGTACCAGGTGGTGGGGCTGGCCGGGAAGGGCGGGATGGGGCTCGTCTACCAGGTCAGGCACCTTCAGTGGGGCATCGATCTGGCCGCGAAGCGCCCCCTCCGCGACGCGCCGCTGAGCCCGGACGAGCGACAGTTCGTCAGCGAGGCGGAGGCCTGGGTGAACCTGGGACTCCACCCGAACATCTGCGGCTGCCACTACGTCCGCAGGCTCGACGGCCTCCCGACCGTGTTCGCCGAGTACGTCCCGGACGGCACCCTCCACAGCTGGATCGCGAGCGGCCGGATCTTCCGGGACCTGACTCCCGCCGGGGCCGTGCGGCGAGCTTTGGACGTGGCGATCCAGTTCGCCTGGGGCATGGAGCACGCCCACCGCAACAGGCTGGTGCACCAGGACGTCAAACCGGCGAACGTCCTGATCGACACCGCGGGCGGCGACATCATCGTCAAGGTCACCGACTTCGGACTGGCGAGAGCCTGCACCGGTGCCACCGGTGCCACCGGACCGGCGGCCGCTTCCCTCGGCGCTGGAAGAGAGGCGGGGGACGCCGACAGCGTCCTGGTGGGCCGCGCTGGTCTGACGCGGGAGTACGCCTCTCCGGAACAGCTGGCCAACCGTGCGCTGAGTCGACGCACCGACATCTACAGTTACGCCGCGTCCGTGCTCCAGGTGTTCACCGGCCGGCGCACCTGGCCGAGGGGAGACGAGGCGGGCCGGGCACTGGCGGAGTACCTCGCCGCCGGGCCGGGCAGCAGGCCCGGACTCCCCGAGATGCCGTCCGGTCTCGCCGCGCTGCTCGGCCGCTGTCTCGAGAGGGATCCTGCCGACCGGCCGGGCACGATGGCCGAGGTGGCCGCCGAACTCGTGGAGATCCACCGGAGCGCGACCGGCCGGCCGTATCCACGGCCGAAGCCGGTGCCGGCCGACCTGCGCGCCGACGAGCTCAACAACCGTGCCCTCTCCCTGCTCGACCTCGACCGGCCCGCCGAGGCTGACGAGCTGTTCGCCCAGGCCCTGGAGGCGGACCCGCGGCATCCGCAGAGCACCTTCAATGCGGGAATGCGCCGCTGGCGGCGCGGCGAGATCAGCGACGAGAGCCTGCTCGCCGAACTCGAAGGGCTGGGGCCGGAGACTGAGCCCGACGGACGCCAACGCCATCTGCTCACGCTGGTGCACATGGAACGAGGCGACGTCGATGCGGCCTGCGCGTCGCTGGGCGAGCACGGTGATGGGCCGGCCGAACCGGAGGCCCGTGCCGCTCTGCTGGCGATCGCGGCGGGAGAGATCGTCAGGGCCGGGTGTGCCGCGACGCTTCCGATGCCCTGGCAGCGCTGGCCGGAGAAGGAGCGCCCCGGGCTGCCTGCCAGGCCGTCCGGAAGGCCGCTTAACCATAAGGAGGGGGCGCTCAGGGCCACGCCGGACGCGGGCGTCATCGTCGCGGGGCACAGCAGCGGTGGCGTGATCGTCTGGGCATCCGGCGACCAGGAGAAGGGACGCCTTTCGGCCCTGTCCGGGCACTCTGCGCCGGTGCACGACGTGGACGTCACCCCCGATGGCCGCTACGCGCTCACCGCCGCCTTCGACGGCGCCGTGCGGCTCTGGGACATCCCGCAGGAGCGCTGTGTCCAGGTTTTCGAGGGCACTCGGGTGCGCGGAGAGAAGATCAATCAAACCCCGGTGCGTATGTCCCATGACGGCAGAATCGGGGCCTGGACCGCCTCCGACGGGACGGTCCAGATCTGGGACCTGCACCGCGGCACACTCCTGTCGGCCGTCGGCGAGCCGGAGCAGAATTCGGTTTCTCTCGCGATGAGCCCCGACGGTCGCAGAGTGGTGTCCAGCAGCGCCATGTACGGCACGGCGTGGCTGTGGGACGTGGCCTCCGGCCGGCGCCTCAGGGAGCTCGTCGCCGGGCAGCCCTTCTCGATGAACGCCCTGTGCCTCAGCAGCGACGGACGCCTCATGGTCTCGGCGGGAATTATCGACACCACGATCCGCGTGTGGGATCTGGAGCGGGGCCGCTGTGTCCGGACCATGAGGGGACACACCGAAGGGGTGGACAATCTGGCGCTGCGGTCCGACAGCCGGTTCCTGCTCTCAGGGTCCAGAGACCGGACCGTGCGCTACTGGGACCTGCGCACCGGCCGTTGCGTCCGCACGTTCCGCGGTCATGACGGTGACGTGTGCGACGTCCGGTTCATCATGCTTCCCGATGTGCCCGGGGACGAAAGGTTCGGTCTCTCCCTGGGCAAGGACCACACCGTGCGCATCTGGGAGCTGCCCGGCACCTATCACGCCAGTGCGCAGATCAGTCGGCCCCGCCCGCAGACCGACCTGAACAGCACCGCGCAGCGGGTACGCACACAGGTCGCCCGGGCCGAGCGCGCGATCTCGGACGGCCGGTACTCCGACGCGCTCAAGGAGCTCACGCAAGCGCGGGCGGAGCGCGGCTACGAACGAGCGCCGGAGGTCCTCGCCGTCTGGCGCAAGCTGGGCCGGCACACCACCCGAGTCGGTCTGCGGAGCGTGTCCCAGATACGCACGCTCGGTACCGCGAAGCAGAACCATGCCGACGTGTCGGCCGACGGCCGTTTCGCCGTCACCGGTGACATGGAGGGGGTTCAGGTATGGGACGTCGCCACGGGCGCCCGCCTCGAAGGCCGGCGGCTCAGTGGCGGAAAGCTCCTGCAGAACCTGGCCATCAGAGGCACGCGGGTCCTGATGGTGCAGGCGGACGTCGAGAAGCTCATGGCGAACAACGGGGAGATGACCAGCTCCGAGCTCCATCTCTGGCAACG
This sequence comes from Streptomyces sp. NPDC054932, assembly GCF_053610205.1. Taxonomy (NCBI): domain Bacteria; kingdom Bacillati; phylum Actinomycetota; class Actinomycetes; order Kitasatosporales; family Streptomycetaceae; genus Streptomyces; species Streptomyces sp. NPDC054932. The sequence continues at coordinate 30,544 of NZ_JBSGXU010000053.1, forward strand.
TGACACCGACGAGATCCAACGCATCGGTGGCGACTACGCGATCCGCTCCCTGCACTGGACGGCCGACGACGACCGGATCTTGCTGGGCGGCTACGACGGCAGTCTCCAGTTGTGGGACCTGGCCCCGGCCGAACCGCTCCGTCTGCACGCCATGCCCGGACATTCCGCTGAGGTCAGCGCCCTGAGCAGCACCCCCGACGGCCGTACGGCGGCGTCGGCAGCCTGGGACGGCACCGTCCGGTTGTGGGATCTACGGACCGGTCAGTGCGTGCGCACCTTGGGCGGGAACGGCCAACTGACGTCAGTCAGCCTGAGCTCCGACGGCCGTCTCGCCCTGTGCAGCAGCGGCCGTCAGAACGCGGCGCTCCGACTGTGGGACACGGCCAGTGGCCGGTGTGTGCGCACCTTCGACCCGATTCCCGGCTGGACGGTCGACGCCCACCTCACTCAGGACGGGCGCTTCGCGGTGTCCGCCGACCTGGCTGGCAACCTCCGGATCTGGCAGACCGACTCCGGCCGCTGCATCCGAGTGATCGAAGCCCATCCGGCAGGGGCCTCGTGCGCCGTTCTCCCCGCCCACGACCAGTTCGTGCTCACGACGGGCGGCCCGGCGGACACCGACGGTCCCAAACTCTGGGACCTCGACTGGGACCTGGCCGCCCTGCCCTAGCGCGAACCGTTCCCCGTGCGGAGCCCCCGGACGCCCGGTGGACGAGGTTGGATGGATCCGCCGGTGCGCGGAGTGGATCGATCACCTGGAGCGGGAGAGCTGCTTGGCCGCGCTCCGACGAGGACCCCTGCACGGCGTACGACCCCTTCCGAGGCGGCAGGACCTCACCTGGCCGCGACGTCCGGCTCTCTTCCCGTCCGTACGGGACACAACATCGGAGGCGCCACCACATGAGCACACCACCGGCGGCCATACCGGACGCGCCGCCCTGGCCGCACTGCGCACACGGCGCGGATCCCGCCACCGACCCCGTCGGCTGCACCGGCATCCACGTTCCCGGCCACAGTGCTTGCCTGGCCCACCTGACCGATACCGACCGCAACGCCTACCTGGCCAGCCTGGCGCCCGGCTCCGACATCGACCACCGCGGCACCCATTTCACCGCACCACTCCTCATTTCACTTCTTCACGCCCTGCGCGATCCCACCACTGCAGACCTGCACCTCGGCTCTGCCCGGTTCGACCGGGCGCAGTTCTCCGGGGACGCCCAGTTCGGCGAGGCACAGTTCTCAGGGAACGCCCAGTTCGGCGGGGCGCAGTTCTCCGGGAACGCCGGGTTCAGCCGGGTGCGGTTCTCGCGGAACGCCGGATTCGACCGGGTGCAGTTCTCCGGGAGCGCCTGGTTCGGCGAGGCGCAGTTCTCCGGCGATGCCTGGTTCGAGCAGGCGCAGTTCTCCGGGAACACCGGGTTCGACCGGGCGCGGTTCGCCGGCGACGCCCAGTTCGGCGAGGCGCAATTCTCGGGCGATACCTGGTTCAGCCGGGCGCAGTTCTCCGGGCACGCCGGGTTCAGCGGGACGCTGTTCTCCAGGAAGGCCTGGTTCGAGCAGGCGCAGTTCTCCGGAGACGCCTGGTTCGACCGGGCGCAGTTCTTCGGGGACGCCTGGTTCAGTGGTGCCCAGTTCTCCGAAGGCACCTGGTTCGAGCGGGCACAGTTCTCCGCGGACGCTCTGTTCCGCCGGGCGCAGTTCTCCAAGAAGGCATGGTTCGGCGAGGCTCGATTCTCCCGGGACGCCTGGTTCAGCCGGGCTCAGTTCTCCGGCGAAGCCCAGTTCGGCGAGGCACGATTCTCCGGCGATGCCGGGTTCCGGCGGACGCAGTTCTCCGGGGACGCCGGGTTCAGCGGGGCGCAGTTCTCTGGCGATGTCCGATTCGCCGAGGCCAGGTTCGCGGTGCTGTCGTGGTTCGGTCCGGTGGTGTGTGGGCGGGGGGTCGATCTGTCCCGTGCGGTGTTCGAGGTGCCGGTGACGCTGGAGATCGCGGCGCGTGAGGTGCTCTGTGTGCGGACCCGGTGGGAATCGACAGCGACGGTGCGCCTGCGCTACGCCACAGTGGTCCTCAGCCAGGCGGTGCTGTCCTTCCCTGTAGCGGTCACCGCCCACCCCACCCGCTTCACCACCGGCGACGGGCCGGTGGACGAGAGCCTGCTGGCCGGCCCCGCCGGAGTGCGGGTGGCTTCGGTGCAGCATGTGGACGCCGCGCATCTGGTACTGACCGACGCCGACCTGGCCGACTGTCTGTTCACCGGGGCCTTCCACCTCGACCAGCTCCGCCTGGAAGGCCGCTGCGCTTTCGCTCCAGCCCCCACCGGCTTGCACCGACGCGGAATTTGGCCGGTGCGGTGGACCCGCAGACGAACCCTCGCCGAGGAACACCACTGGCGGGCCCAGAGTGCCGGCCAGCCCGCTCCGGCCCCGGGCCGGCCACCCTCGCCCCGCGCCTGGCGCACCGGACCGCACCATCCCGACGCTGACCTCACCCCCGACCCGGAGGACGTGGTCGCCACCTACAGGCAGCTTCGCAAGGCGTTCGAAGACGGCAAGAACGAACCAGGAGCGGCCGACTTCTACTACGGCGAGATGGAGATGCGCCGCCACGACCGCACCGGCACCCCGTCCGGTGAACGCGGCCTGCTGCACGGTTACTGGTTGCTCTCCGGCTACGGCCTGCGCGCCTCCCGCGCTCTGGGGTGGCTCGCTGCCGCGATGCTGGTGACGATCATTCTGTTGATGGGCTTCGGGATCCCCCAGGATTCGCCGAAGCAGAAGGCCACCGGCACCGTGCCGCCCGGCGGGGGCAAGGTCACCTTTGTGATCGACAAGGCGGATCCGCAGAACCCCACGGGGAACAGGTTCACCAGCAAGCGGTTCGACAAGGCCCTGAGTGTGACGCTCAACTCGGTGGTGTTCCGCTCCAGCGGACAGGACCTGACTGCCGTCGGCACCTACATCGAAATGACGTCCCGCCTCCTCGAACCCACCCTCCTCGCCCTGGCCGCCCTCGCCGTACGCGGACGCATCAAACGCTGACCACCCCCGCCGGGAAAGCCGCGGCCCGAGCTCGGCGGTACCCGGCGCCTGGCACCCGGCAGCCTGCTGGTCGGCGATTGGCATGATGGGCGACGGCAAGTGCTCAGATTCTCTGGAGGAGCGACTGTGGCGTTCGAGGCCGAAGCCGAATTCGGAGTCGCCGAACGGGACGAGTGGTCCTATGCGCCGGCTGTCGGCGTCGGACCGCTTCGGTTCGGTATGACCGTCGACGAAGTGGTCGAGGCAGCTGAGATACTCGGTCAGACGAAGGTCGGCGATTGTGCACGGGACCACGCGATCTTCTCGACAACTTGGAAGGTCGAAGTCCACCGTCGCGGGGTCGCTCCTTCTCCGCCTGCCGTCACGGCCTATGTGAGCCAGGCTGTGGGCCTGTTCTGCATTGCTGCCGACGCCGTGCAGGGTCCCCAGATCGCATACGACGGTCTCCCGCTGGTCGGGCGGGGCATGGATGAGCTGGAGAGCAACGCAATCGCCTATGCCGAGGCGATGGACGTGCAGTTTCGCATAACGCCGGAGGGCTACGCGGCACCGGATGATCCGGGAATTGTCATGCGCGCGCAACAGGTCGGGGAGGTCCTCCGATCGCGTCCGCTGTTCATGGTGCCGCGAGACGGCGCGAATACTGAATGGGACTCGTTGCCCTCCGAGGAGTACCACTTCAACGGCCGCCCTCCGAGGAGTACCACGCCAACGGACAGTCCATGGCGCGACATGGCGTGACCCAGACTGTGGGAGGGGGAGTTACGCTCGAACAGCACTGCCCCGCCGGTCCAGGACGGGTTCGGGCGCCCGCTCATGCACGAAGTCGAGTTCCTTGAGCACATCCGTCGCTGCGGTTCGTGGAGACGGGCGCAACTCGCGGCCTGTAGCGATCACTGGCAGGTCGGTGCAGGCGAGCGCCCCGGCGCGGGGTCGGGCGGTCGCGTGTCCCCGCCATATCGAATATTGCGAACTGTCATAATCCGTCCCGTTCTGGCAGCCCGGTCGGGAGGATTGCTGTGACTATCTGTCAAACCGTGACGGGGGTGGGCGCGCAGGAGGCCTTCCCGTCGTCGGAGCCGCCCGGTCTTCGAGTGCGTCGCTCGTGGTGGGGTGGGTTGCTGCGGGCGCTCGTGGCAGGTTTCGTCCTGGTGGCCGGCCTGGCCCTGCCCGTGGTGGCCACGCAGCCCGCCCAGGCCGTGCCGCCCGGCACCTACGCCTACGTCGCCAACTTCAACGATGACACGGTGTCGGTGATCAACACAGCGACGAACACGGTGGTGGTCACGGTTCCCGTCGGCGATGCGCCGTGGGGAGTGGCGGTGTCGCCGAACGGCACCCGCGCCTACGTCACCAACCGCGCCGATGGCACGGTGTCCGTGATCAACACTGCGACCGACACGGTCGTCGCGACCGTCCCCGTCGGCCTTGAGCCCCTGGGGGCGGCGGTGTCGCCGGACGGCACCCGTGCCTACGTCACCAACTTCAGCGGCAACACGGTGTCCGTGATCAACGCGAACACCAACACGGTCGTCACCACCGTCCCCGTCGGCGATGCCCCCATCGGGGTGGCGGTGTCGCCGAACGGCACCCGTGCCTACGTCACCAATTCCGACGACGACACGGTGTCCGTGATCAACACGGCGACGAACACGGTCGTTGCCACCATCCTCGTCAGCGATGTGCCCCAGGGGGTGGCGGTGTCGCGGGACGGCACCCGCGCCTACGTCATCAATGCCGACAGCGACACGGTGTCCGTGGTGAACACGGTGACGAACACGGTCGTCATCAACATCCCCGTCGGCGATGCGCCTCGAGAGGTGGCGGTGTCGCCGGACGGCACCCGCGCCTACGTCACCAACGCCAATGACGACACGGTGTCCGTGATCAACACCGTCACCAACACCGTCGTGACCACCGTCCCCGTCGACGACCTCCCGTTCGGGGTGGCGATCGGGGCCGTGCCCCGGTCGGCGCCGGCACTGACGCTGATCAAGCTCACCGCCGGCGGGACGTTCACCCGGGGCGGGCAGGGCACCTACACCCTCACCGTCACCAACACCGGCGACCTGCCCACCGACGGCAGGACCGTCACCCTCACCGACACCCTCCCCGCCGGCCTGACCCCGGTCAGCTTCTCCGGCACCGGATGGACCTGCACCCTCACCCCGCTGTCCTGCACCCGCAGCGACATCCTCGCCCCCGGCGCCGCCTACCCGCCCCTCACCCTCACCGTCCGGATCGCCCCCGACGCGCCGAAGCAGGTCACCAACACCGCCACCGTCACCGGCGGCGGCACCACCGGCACCAGCATCGCCACCGCAACCACCACCGTCGACAGGAAGCAGCAGCCCAAGCCCCCGCACCACGACCGCCCGGGCCACGGCAAGCCGGGTCACGGCAAGCCCGGTCACAGCAAGCCGGGTCACGGAAAGCCAGGCCACGACCGGCCCAACCACGGCCACCGCCCCGGCCCCCGGTAACCGCACACCGGCATGACGAACGCCCCGGCGCCGGGGTCGGACAACGACCCAGGCATCCGGGGCTGCGGTCGTCCGGGGGACGGGTACGGGCCAGTTCCGGGCACCCTCCCCAGGGCCCGCTCGCCCGATTGTCAGTGGCAGGGGAGAGGATAGGCCGGTATGACACTGCTGCCGATCACCACGCCCGCGTCCCTGCTGGACGTCCACCATCTCGACCCCGAAGCCGGCGGATGGGGATTGAGGGTCGATCACGCCGTGGCGACAGCGGCCGGCGACACTTACGTGCTGACCGGCCTGCGCCGCTACCGCGGGCATCCGGCCGGCTCGGCCGACCCCGCCGAGCAGGATTTCGGCTACCAGCTGATCACCCGCCACGGCCCCGACGGAAAGCCCACCGCCACCGCCGTGTTCGGACAGGCGGTGCCGGGCGGCGGCCCGTCGGCCATACCGGAGCGTGACGGGACGACCCTGGCCGTCCTCCCGGACGGCGCGGTCGCCGTCAGCTCCGAGCCCGGCAGCACCCACCTCCTGTCCCCGGACCTGGACGAGGTCCTCGCCTCCTGGCCGATGTCCTGGGGCTGGGAGAAGCAGCAGGGCGCCGGGGACGACGACCCGTTCGCCGCCTCGATCGCCGTCACCCCCGCAGGTCGGCTGCTGTGCATGACCTCCGAGTACGGGCTCAGCAACTGGGCCGGCGCCCACCTCAACATCGTCGCCGTCTCCGAACCCGTCACAGCCCTCGGCCCGGGCCGCAAGCCCCTGCTGCGCGCCATCGCGACCCTGGACGCCCGCACCGACTGCCAGAGCGACGCCGACTCGTACGCGCACGTACGGTACGGCGACGAGCCGGTGTGGCGCGGCAACCGGCCATCGCCTTCGTTGACCGAGGCCCTGTCGGAGCTCACCGGGACCAGCGGCAGCCTCTACGGCTACCTCGACTCCACGATGACCCGCCCGGCAGCACTCGGCGACGACCTGTTCGTCGTCCCGGTCTTCGGGAAGACCTACCGTTCGACCAACCGGGGGCAGGAGTTCAGCTTCGCCCTCGTCGACGACCGCGGGGTGTTGCACGGCCGGCTGGGAGGCTTGCACCTGCGTGAGGACAGCCCTTTCACCGGCTTCGACTTCACCGTCGTCGCCGACCCGTACCGCGCCCGCGCCTTCCATCTCAACCGCTACGGCCTGTACGCGTGGAGCGCCGACGGGGTGCTGCGCGCCCGGATGTCCACTACGGAGAAGCCCTTCAAGCCCCTCGTCCACTTCGCCCTGCTGGAGTGCACACCCGCAGGGGAGCTGCTCCTCGCACACCGCAAGCAGCACCTGCTGTTGCGGGTGCCAGTGCCGCAGGACCTGGACGACCTGCCGGTGGCGGTGGAGGCCGCGCTGAAGGGCTACGGGCGCGAGCGCACCGCGCTGAAGAAGCAGTACTCGCCCGTGAACTGGCTCTGGTCGGACAGCGCGGCCACCGTGAACCATCTCTGACGATCCATCATTCGATTGCGTGCCGGGGTGCGGTGTGGCCGATGGCGCGGCCCGTGGAAGCCAGGTCCGTCCAACGAACGCTTCGCTCCCAGGGCCAGCAACAGATCCAGCGCTGCGACTGCAACCGTCACTCGGCGTGCGGGCGCCGGTCGATCAGGCAAGGGCGTTGCCGAGCAGCCGGCGCGGGGGCTCCGGCAACCAGTGATCGTTCAACGGCGCACTCGATAGCGCAGGTGAAGAACCCGGTCGCCCTGAATCACCACGTCAGGATCCTCCAACAGGTGCTGCGCGCGGACCGACCCGAAGTAGCGCTTGCCGGACCCGAACAGGACGGGTACGACGTCCATGCGCACCTCGTCGATCAGGCCCGCGGCAAGCACCTGGCCACCGACATCGCCGGCGGCGACCTCGACCAGGCGGTCACCCGCAAGCTCCTGTGCCTTGGCCACGGCTGCCTCGACGCCGTCGACGAAGTGAAACGGCGCCTCGGGGTCCCAGCCCTCGGGCATCGGCCGGTGCGACACGACGACCACGTGGTCGATCCCGCCCGGAGGCTTCCCGTCCCAGCCGTCCGTCAGGTCGAAGACGTGACGGCCGACGATCGTGACTCCGATCTGGTCCCAGTACGGCCGGGTGTAGTCGTAGGACGTCTGCGACACTCTCAGCTCGCCGCCCTCGTCCAACGGGACGTCACCGCTGGACAACCAGTCGAACAGCGGTCCGGGCTGGTCATTCTCGTCCGCGACGAAGCCGTCCACCGACACCGAGCCGTACATGACCACCTTGCCCACGGGGCTCTCCTCTGCGCTGGGGTGCCCCAAAATTAGCGTGTCGTGAGCTGACCGCACCTGACCAGAAGGGGCGCACCCAGACCTCCACGCCCTGGGTCTCACCTTCCAGCGTCGCACCGGCCCGAGCCAGGTGAGTGCCGTGCGGGCCCATCCGGAGGACCACTGCAGCGGTCCAGGACCTCGCCCTCCGCGCACCGTCCGCGCAAACCGTCTGACCCGTACTGACCCACGTAAAGCAGGGGCCCGGAACCACTTGCACTGGCTCCGGGCCCCGCCCGTGACCGTAGCCGGAACACGCTCGGCCGCTATGGTGTTCGCCCGGGTTTCGCTGTTCAGCTCTTGCGGGCCAGCGGTTGCCCGGCGAAGCTCACCCCTGCCAGGCCATGGGCCATGAGGTTGCGAATGTTGCCGTGATCAGTGTCGTTCGGCGTCGCCAGCACGCTGCGGTAGTGCTCACCGAATGCCAGCAGCGCCTCCTGGTCGCTCAGCCCTTCCAACAGCGCCAGTCCCAGCGTCTTGCAGGAACCCTCGTTCTCACCTGCGGCATTTTCGGCTTCCCCATTGCGGAACGCCTGCGGCTGGTATTCGTAATGCGCGGTGATGAAGGCCAGGGTGTCGGCGAACTCGTGCTCACCTGACGCAAGGCTTGCCCGCAGCGAGTTCAGATCAGTCATGTCGGTTCCCTTGGGTTGGCAGACGAGCCGATTGCCGTCCGTGACCGGGGGACAATAGCCCCTTCAGGCCATCCGGCAGGAATCGGGCCACATGTCGGAACGAGCCGCATCTCCGCAGGTCACGAGGTGCGTCTGTGTGTCTGTGAGACCCGTCGAGACCCGCTTTCGGTCCGGGCGATCGACTTCGAGGGCGGTGCTGATCAGCACGCCGTTGCCGTTCCCGCCCGGTGCCCCGCACGGCTGGAACGGTTGCGTGCCGCGGCAAGCCGGGGTCGGGCGGCGACGTTGTCAGTGCTGGGCACGATGATGACCTTCATGACCGAAAACAGTGCCCTGCTCTCTCCTGCCGCCTACGTGGAGGCCGTGACCACCGCCTTGGCGGCGTCGGCCGCGTACTACGGCGACGGGACCACACCGCTCGGTGACGACGAGTACGACGGGCTGCTGCGCGCCATCGCGGCCTACGAGGAGGCCCACCCGGACGAGGCGCTTGCCGAGTCGCCGACCGGGAAGGTGGCGGGCGGGGCTGTTCAGGGCGATGTGCCGCACTCGGTGCCGATGCTCTCCCTCGACAACGTCTTCGACGCCGACGAGCTCGCCGAGTGGGCCGCAGGGCTGGAACGGCGTCTCGGGCACCCTGTGGCCGGGTGGTGTGTGGAGCCGAAGCTCGACGGCCTCGCAGTGGCCGCCCGGTACCGGGGCGGTCGGCTCGTCCAGGTCCTCACCCGCGGCGACGGCCTGGCCGGCGAGGACATCACCCACGCCGCCGACGCCGTCCTCGGTCTGCCGCCGGTACTCACCGAGCCGATCGACGTCGAGTTGCGCGGCGAGGTGCTGCTGACGACCGCGCAGTTCGAGGAAGCCAACCGGATCCGGCTCGCCCACGCGGCCACGCCCTTCGCGCACCCGCGCAGCGGAGCGGCCGGCACGCTGCGGGCCAAGGACCGCCCCTACCGGATCGAGTTGACCTTCTTCGCCTACAGCGCGATCGGCCTGGACGACCTCGGCCACGTCGCTCTGCTGGAGAACCTGGCCGCGCTCGGCGCGAACACGGCCGCCGGCACGGCCGCCGCCCCGATGCGATACGAGACCTTGGAGCAGGTGCAGGAACGCATCGACGTGATCGCCGGGCTGCGCGGCGACCTGCCGTTCGGGATCGACGGTGTCGTCGTCAAGGCCGACTCGGCCGAGGACCAGCGGCAGGCCGGCAGCGGCTCGCGCGCCCCGAGGTGGGCGGTGGCCCGGAAACTGGCGGCCGAACACAAGGTGACGCGCCTGCTGGCGGTGGAGTGGAACGTCGGCCGGACCGGGATCATCGCCCCGCGCGCTGTCCTGGAGCCTGTGGTCATCGACGGGGTGACGGTCACCTACGCCACGCTTCACAATCCGTCCGACATCACCCGGCGCGGGCTCATGATCGGCGACCAGGTGTTCGTGTACCGGGCCGGCGACGTGATCCCCCGGGTCGAGGCACCGCTGGTCGACCAGCGCACCGGCGCCGAGAGCCCGATCGTCTTCCCCGAGGCGTGCCCCCGCTGTGGGGACGGGATCGACACCTCCGAGCAGCGGTGGCGGTGCGTGCGCGGCCGCAGCTGTCAGGCCGTGGCCTCGGTGATCTATGCGGCCGGCCGGGACCAGCTCGACATCGAAGGTCTGGGCGGCACCCGCGCGATTCAGCTGGTGGAGGCCGGTCTGGTCAAGGACGTCGCCGACCTGTTCACGCTGACCCGCGAGCAGCTCCTCGATCTGGACCGGATGGGTGAGACCAGCGCCGCCAACCTCCTGGCCGCGATCGAGACCGCCCGCGGGGCCGCACTGAGCCGCGTGTTCTGCGCCCTCGGTGTCCGCGGCACCGGGCGCACGATGTCCCGCCGGATCGCAGCGCACTTCGGCTCGATGGCCGCGATCCGGGCCGCCGACGCGGACACGCTGGCCGGGGTCGACGGCATCGGCACCGAGAAGGCCCGCGTCATTGCGGCCGAACTCCTCGAACTCGCCCCGCTTCTCGACAAACTCCAGGCCCAGCAGGTCGGCACGCAGGTCACCGAGCCGCAGAAGCCCGCGACCGACGCGAACGACGCGAACGACGGCGAGGACTCGGCGGACGGCCCGCTGGCCGGAGAGGCCGTCGTGGTAACCGGCTCCATGACCGGCCCCCTTGCGGTGTTGTCCCGGAACGAGATGAACGAGCTGATCGAGCGGGCCGGCGGCAAGGCATCGTCGTCGGTGTCCAAGCGCACCACCCTCGTGGTGGCGGGCGAGAAGGCCGGCTCCAAGCGCACCAAGGCCGAGGAACTGGGCATCCGCATCCTCGACCCCGAGGAATTCGCCGTCCTGGTCGCCGATTTCCTCCCCACCCCCTAGCCATCGCCGTCGGCCAGCCGCCCGGCGCGGCCCTGTCCCTTCCGATCCCGGATCCGCTCAAGCCCGCGCAGGCCGCCCGGGTCCTGCGCAACGCAGCGATCGCCGAGTCTGGTACTCGCTCTGCTGCTCAGGCCGACCCAGCCGGCAGCAGACCGAGCTCGGCTCTGCTGATCTTGCGTGAAGAGAGCTGGAGCGGGACGTCACCCGTCTGCTCGCCAGACACGAGCAGGCTTCTGGAACCGTCGGACGGTGAGCTGGAGTTCCGGCCGACGATCGCGCACTGCACTCGCTCCGCCGCCTGGTCGACCTGCTCGCCACAGAGGCGGAGCGCCCCCGGGAGGAGGGCTGCCTCCAGGCGCCGCCCAAAGCTGGAGGTCGGGATGAGGCCCATCACCACGACGGTGACCCCCGGGCGCGCGGCGAGGATCTCGTCGGCCACCGCCGCCAGCCGGGCCGGCGCGTTGGCCTTGTCGGTGCCGCGGTCGTGGTCGTTGACGCCGTGGTGGAGGAGCACGACGTCCGGCTCGGCGCGGCGTACCCATTCGGGGGCCTTGCCGCGGAAGCCGTTGATCATGGTGGCGCCGTGGGCCTCGTTGTCCGAGTCCGGTGCCGAGCACGACTGCCGGGATCCGACGAAGTCGACACGTAAGCGCGAGTGCGTCTGGGACTTCTGCCACAGCGGCAGCCGGTACCCGGCGTAGGAGGAGGTGAGGTACCCGTCGGTGATGGAGTCGCCCAGGGGCATGACGCGCAGCACCGGCGGTGCGGGCGTCGTGGCGGCTGCCGCGGGAGCCGCTGCTGCCGCGAGGGTGGTCAGCTTGTGCAGCATGCGTGGTTGTCCCTTCTGGTGGTGTGGGCCTGCTCCCAGCAGGGCTGGATGCGGGTGGGTGCTCATGAGGTGTGGGGGATCACCCCGAGGTAATTCCAGCCGGCCGGGGCGGGGTCGCCGCCGTTGAAGGCGTACAGGGCGGTGCCGCCGTCGTCCTTCTGGAAGAGGTAGTCGGCGTGCGTGTCGGCGGTGACGTCGGCGAGCTGCACCCGGGTGTGGTCGGTGGTCACACCGGTGGCGGTCTGGCCGGCGTAGCGCCAGCCGCCGTGGCCGTCGCCGCCGCGGTTGACATAAGTCGTCACACTGCCACTGGAGTTGACGGTCCAGTAGTCGGCCCGGCCGTCGCCGTCGAAGTCCGCCAGGCGCACCCGGGTACGGTCGGTGGTGGTGCCCGTCGCGACCTGCCCGATGCCGACCCAGCCACCCGCACCGGCCGGGTCGCCGCCGCGGTTGAGGTGGACGTTCACGGCCCCGCTGTCGGCGATGGTCGCGTAGTCGGTGCGGCCGTCGCCGTCGAAGTCGGCGAAGCGGACCTGCTCGTGGGCCCGGGTGGTGCCCCAGGCGACCTTGCCGAGGTGCTGCCAGCCGGCGGGGCCGCTGATGTCGCCGCCGCGGTTGAGGTAGGCGGTGACACCGCCGTCCGGGGCGATGTAGAGGTAGTCGGCGCGCCCGTCCCCGTCGAAGTCCGCCAACCGGACCCGGGTGCGGTCGGTGGTGACACCGGTGGCGATGCGGCCGGTCTCCTGCCAGCTGCCGACGCCCGCGCCGCCGCGGTTGAGGCGGGCCCGGACCTCTCCGGAGTCGGCGATGGTGAGCTGGTCCGTACGTCCGTCGCCGTCGAAGTCGGCCCAGCGGACGCGTCCCGTCCCGCCCGACTCGGTGCCGGCCCGCGGGGCGTCGGCGGGCCTCACCCAGCCGTCGGCCACGGCGGCCTTGAGCCCCTCGTGGAAGGCGGCGGCCATCTTGCGATAGCCGGCGTCGCTGGGGTGGAGCCCGTCGGGCAGCTCGGCGGGCAGGGACAGGCGCGGGGGTTCGACGTAGCGCAGATGCCGGCCGGCCTCGGCGCGGGTGGCCACGGCGGTGCGCAGGTCGGTGTTGAAGGTGCCCGTGCGTGCGAACTGGCCGTCGGTGTCGGGGAGGAGCCCCTGGACGATGACGGTGGTGCCGGGCCGGTTCGCCTGTATGCGGTCGATGAGCGAGGCCAGGTCGGCCGCGGCGGTCGAGGGGTCCGCGTGGTAGTGCTTGAGGTCGTTGATGCCGAGGTGGAGGAGGACGACGTCGGGTGCGGCGGCGGCCTGCCAGCGGTCGATGTTGTCGCGTATGCCCCCCACGGTCCAGCCGCTGTGGCCCTCGTTGTCCGGGTCCGCGGTGTTGCCGAAGGAGCCGGACCCGACGAAGTCGGGGGTGTAGCCGCTCTGTTCGGTGATGCGGTCCCAGAGGGGGGCGCGGTAGCCCGCGCGGCCTTCGCTGCCCTCGCCGGCGGTGATGGAGTCGCCGAGCGGCATGATCCGTACCAGTGGAGGAGCAGGCTGAGGCGCCGCAACGGCGAGGGGTGTATCCGCCAGTCCGAAGGCGGCGGTGGCTCCGGTGAGCAGGGCGGTGGTCAGGGCGGTGCTGCGCTTCATCACTGAGGCGGTCTCTCGGTCTCATCTGCCGCCGGGGCCCCGACGGGAGGCCCGGTCGGCCGGAAGGAAGAAGGGGGACGGCCGTCCCCCGCCCTGCTGCAGGGCAGGGCGGCGGACGGCCGGTGGATCAGCCGAG
>NZ_JBSGXU010000054.1:0-41081 GCF_053610205.1 Streptomyces sp. NPDC054932
CACCACGCCGCCCCACCCGGAAACAGGGGCGGCGCCAGGCCCCCCTCGGGCCGTTTCGTGAAGACCCGCTGCGCGGTGCACCGGAGCGGTGCGGGCAGCGCGTCGAAATCTGCGGGCCGAGCCGAAGGCTAGAGGTTGCCGCGCTTGTCCTGCTCGCGCTCGATCGCCTCGAACAGCGCCTTGAAGTTGCCCTTGCCAAAGCCCATCGAGCCGTGCCGCTCGATGATCTCGAAGAAGACCGTCGGGCGGTCCTGCACCGGCTTGGTGAAGATCTGCAGCAGGTAGCCGTCCTCGTCGCGGTCGGCCAGGATCTTCAGCTCGCGCAGCTCGTCGATCGGCACCCGGGTGTCACCGACCCACTCGCCGAGGGTGTCGTAGTAGGTGTCCGGGACCGAGAGGAACTGGACGCCCGCCGCGCGCATCGAGCGGACCGTCGAGACGATGTCGTTCGAGGCCAGCGCGATGTGCTGGACGCCGGGGCCGTTGTAGAACTCCAGGTACTCGTCGATCTGCGACTTCTTCTTCGCGATCGCCGGCTCGTTGATCGGGAACTTGACCTTCTTGGTGCCGTCCGCGACCACCTTGGACATCAGCGCCGAGTACTCGGTCGCGATGTCGTCGCCCACGAACTCCTTCATGTTCGTGAAGCCCATGACCTTGTTGTAGAACGCGACCCACTCGTTCATCCGGCCGAGCTCGACGTTGCCGACGCAGTGGTCGATGGCCTGGAAGGTGCGCTTGGCCGGGGGCGCGACCATCGGCTCGGCGGCCGCGTAGCCGGGCAGGTACGGGCCCGTGTAGTCGCCGCGCTCGACCAGCGTGTGGCGGGTCTGGCCGTAGGTGGCGATCGCGGCCAGCACGACCGTGCCGTTCTCGTCCTTGACCTCGTACGGCTCGTCCAGGCCGCGGGCGCCCTGCTCGACGGCGTACGCGTACGCCGCGCGGACGTCCGGGACCTCGATGGCGAGGTCGATCACGCCGTCGCCGTGCTCGGCGACGTGCTCGGCGAGGAAGCGGCCGTGGTCGGTCGTCGGCTTGATGACCGAGGTCAGCACGAAGCGCGCGGAGCCGTTGGTCAGGACGTAGCTGGCCGTCTCGCGGGTGCCGGTCTCCGGTCCGGAGTAGGCCACGAGCTTCATGCCGAAGGCGGTCGAGTAGTAGTGCGCGGCCTGCTTGGCATTGCCGACGGCGAAGACAACCGCGTCCATGCCCTTCACCGGGAAGGGGTCGGCCTCACGCGCGGTGTGCGGGGTGGTGTCGAGGGTCTCAGTCATGAGCGCAGAGTCCCGCCGATCCACAAGCTGCGCAATAGTTTCCTGTTTGGCTGTACAAACTGCCCAGGATGACCGCAGTCTGGTTGAAACATCTGTGCACTATGACTACCCACGAGCACGCGTGGGCACCCGGAGGCGTCCATGGGCATCGACGAACTCGACGGCCGGCTCATCGTCCTGCTCGCCCGCGAGCCGCGGATAGGGGTCCTGGAGGCCTCGCGCCGGCTCGGCGTGGCCCGCGGGACCGTGCAGGCGCGCCTGGACCGGCTCCAGTCGAACGGGGTGATCCGCGGGTTCGGCCCGCAGGTCGACCCGACGGCCCTCGGGTATCCGGTGACCGCGTTCGCGACGCTGGAGATCAAGCAGGGGCAGGGGGCCGACGTACGGGCGCACCTGAACGGGGTACCGGAGGTGCTGGAGCTGCACACCACGACCGGGCACGGGGACATGCTGTGCCGGCTGGTGGCCCGCTCCAACGCCGACCTCCAGCGGGTGATCGACCGCGTCGTCGGGTTCGAGGGGATCGTGCGGGCCTCGACGGCGATCGTGATGGAGAACCCGGTACCGCTGCGGATCATCCCTCTGGTGGAGCAGGCGGCGGAGGACGACACCCGGCCCTGAACCCTGGGCGGGCATCCAAAGAAGACGTTGCAAAGAAATCCTTGCACAGGATTCTTTGCAACTCTATCGTCGAGCCATGCCCGAGAACCCGGTGGAACCTGCGGGGCCCACAGAGCCCAACGTCCGTACGCTCGACGCCCGTTCACTGCGCGGGCTCGCCCACCCCCTGCGCATCCGCCTGCTGGGCGCGCTGCGCCACGACGGCCCCGCGACGGCTTCCCAACTGGCCCACCGGCTCGGGGAGTCGAGCGGCGCCACCAGCTACCACCTGCGCCAGCTCGCGGCGCACGGGTTCGTCGAGGACGCACCTGAGCACGGCAAGGGCCGCGAACGCTGGTGGCGGGCCGTGTACGACGGCACGGCGTTCGACGAGACGCTGACGCTCGACGAGGACCCGGCCGTGCGCGGTGCGGCGGACCTCTTCCTGCACGAGATCGCGACGATCCACACGCAGGAGCTGAGCACCTGGCTCGGCAACGCCCACAACTGGCCCCAGGAATGGCGGCGCGGCGCGGACATGAGCGACTTCACCCTGCACCTGACCCCCGCGCAGAGCCACGAGCTGATCCACAAGATGCACGACCTGATCAACAGCTATCGCGACCTGCCGGCCTCGCAGGACACGAAGGCGGTCCGCTTCCACACGCACGCCTTCCCGCGCGAGACGGCCGAGTAGCGGCCCCGCCGCACCCGTCGCACCCGTCGCACCATCTCCCCTCCCCTCCCCTCCCCTCCCCCGCCCATCCGAGGAGTCCTGCCGTGCACGCCTTAACACCCGACGGGCCGCCGCACGCGAAGCGCCGTACGGACAAGCGCCCTCTGGTCGGCGTACTGGCCGCCAACACCGTCTCCATAGCCGGGAGTTCACTCACCCTCATCGGTGTCCCGTGGTTCGTGCTGCAGACCACGGGCAGCGCCGGCCGGGCCGGGATCGTCGCCTTCTGCGCCACCCTGCCCGTCATCGTGGCCGCCCTGGTCGGCGGACCGGTCATCGACCGGATCGGCCGCCGCCGGGTCTCCGCCGTCTCCGACCTGGTCTGCGGCCTGTCGGTCGGTGCGATCCCGCTGCTGCACTACGCGGGCCTGCTGGAGTTCTGGATGCTGTGCGCGCTGATGGCCGTCACCGGCCTCGTGCACACCCCCGGCCTGACCGCCCGCGCCGTGCTCCTGCCGAACCTCGCCGAGCACGCCGGCACCACCATCACCCGGGCCGCCGGCCTCTACGACGCGGTCTCGCGCGGCGCCCGGATGATCGGGGCCGCGGCGGCCGGCCTGCTGATCGCTGCGTTCGGCGCCGAGACCGTACTGCTGCTGGACGCGGCGACCTTCGGGGCGTCGGCACTGCTGGTCACCGCCTTCCTGCGCGGGATCCCGGCCGCCGAACCGCAACGCGCCGCCGGAAAGGTGTCCTTCGGGGCGTACCGCGCCGAACTCGCCGAGGGCTGGGCCTTCATGACCCGCACCCGGCTCCTGCTGGGCATCACCGTGATGGTCATGATGACCAACGGGCTGGACCAGGGCTGGTCCTCGGTCCTGCTGCCGGTGCACGGCCGGGACGCCCTCGGCGGCGCCACCGCCCTCGGTCTGATGATCTCCCTCTTCGGCGGCTTCGCACTGCTGGGCGCCCTGCTCTACGGCATGTGGGGCGAGCGCTTCCCGCGCCGCGCGGTGTTCGCGGCGGCCTTCCTGCTCTCGGGGGCGACCCGGTACGTGGTGGCCGCCGTCACCGACACGACGCTGCCGCTCGCGGTGACGATGGCCCTGGCCGGCCTGGGCGTGGGCGTGCTCAACCCGATCCTGACGACGGTCATGTACGAGCAGGTGCCGGAGGCGCTGCGCAGTCGCGTCTCGGGCGTGGCCACGGCGGGCTGCGAGCTGACCATGCCGCTGGGCGGACTCGCGGCGGGCCTGCTGGTCGACGGCTTCGGGGTCGCCACGGCGCTGCTGCTGTTCGGCGGCACGTACCTGCTGACGACGCTCGCCCCGCTGGTCTTCCCCGCGTGGCGCGCCATGGACGGGCAGCCGGCCGTCAGCAGGACGGAACGGACTCTCCCCGGTTCAGCGCGCGCAGGGAGTTCACCGCATCCGTCAGCGAAGTGACGGGGACCAGCCGCAGCCCTTCGGGGAGTTCCGACCGGGCGTCCGCGCACTCGGCCTTCGGTACGAGGAACACGCTCGCCCCGTCGCGCCGCGCGGCCTGGGTCTTCAGGGCCACGCCGCCGACCGCGCCGACCTCGCCGTCCGCGGTGATGGTTCCCGTACCGGCGACGCTGCGGCCGCCGGTGAGGTCGCCGCCGCTGCCGTCGCCGTCGAGCTTGTCGATGATGCCGAGGGAGAAGAGGAGCCCGGCGCTCGGACCGCCGACGTCGGCCAGGTTGAGCTCGACCTTCACGTCCTTGGGGTCCTTGTGGAGGAAGCCGAGGGCCGCATCGGTGGCGGCCGACTGCGACTTGGCCATTTCCTCCAGGTTGTGCTTCTCGATCTCCTCGTCGCTTCCGCCGGTGGAGTAGACGGCCTCCCTGGGCATGACCGCCTGATCGGTCTCGAACCAGTGGCCGATGAGCTCGTGCAGCTTCATGGACGAGGACGGGCCGGTGGCCCGGATGGTGGTCATCCGCAGCTCGCCCTTGGTGTCGCGGACCGGGGCCCCGGTGATGGTGATGACCGGCTTGCCCTGGTCCGACCCCAGAACGTCGGCCGTGAGCCCGGGAATGGCGACCACGAAGGGCAGCGGCGCGAAGGCCGCGGCGGCGAAGAGCCCGAGCACGGGCACGGCGCAGAGGGCCAGGGCGGCGGGACGCGGGAGACGTGTGAGGCGTGAAAGCACCCGCCCAATCTATCCGCCCCACCCCCGACCGGCCCCGCCGCACCATCCCGGCCATCCCGGCCCGGCCCGGCCATCCCAGCCCGGCCCGGCGTTTGAGGCGCGGGGGCCCGGGGGCAGCGCCCCCGCAACGGCGCCGCATCCGGCAACGCAACAGAAGGCCCCCGGATCCGCCGAGCCCGCGGCCTAGCGAAGGGCGTCGGCGACCTCGCGCGCCGCGTCGACCACCCGCGGCCCGACCCGTTCCGGCACCGCGTCCGAGAGCATGACGACGCCGACGCTGCCCTCCAGCCCGGTGATGCCCACCAGCGGCGCGGCGGCGCCACTGGCGCCCGCTTCCAGCTCCCCGTGGGTCAGCGTGTACCCCGGCTCGATCAGGGAGCCCTGACGGGCGGCCAGGATGGCCCGCCCGGCGGCCCCGCGGTCCAGCGGGTGGCGGAAGCCGGCCCGGTAGGCCACGTGGTAGTCCGTCCAGGTCGGCTCCACGACGGCGACGGCGAGCGCCTCGGTGCCGTCGACGAGGGTCAGGTGCGCGGTGGCGCCTATGTCCTCGGCGAGGGACCGCAGCGCGGGCAGGGCGGCCTCGCGCACGAGCGGGTGGACCTGTCGGCCCAGCCGCAGCACCCCGAGGCCGACCCTGGCCCGGCCGCCGAGGTCACGGCGGACCAGGGCGTGCTGTTCGAGGGTGGCGAGGAGCCGGTAGACCACGGTGCGGTTCACACCGAGGCGGTTGGAGAGCTCGGTGACGGTCAGACCGTGGTCGGTGTCGGCGAGCAGTTTGAGGACTCTGAGCCCTCTGTCGAGAGTCTGGGAGGTTTCCGCGGTCACGACGCCTCTCCCTCTTTCGGTGAGCGGCGGTGACTCTCGGGGCGGCACGCCGCCGGTCCCGCGGCGACGCACGGAGAGGCCGCCGGTAGCGGCCATTGCACCGGCTGCGCTCCCGCGGCGGCGCTGCCACGGTGCGTTTGTTGCGGGGACAGTAGCGAGCAGGTCCGCTCAGCGGAAGGGCTCGTCCAGAATCCGGGCGCGTGCTACCTGTTTATGCCGTTTCCTGATCGATCTCGGTGTCAATTCGTGACCTCGATCCGAAAGTGGATCTTTGCCTGCCCATTGCTCCGAACAGGCGACGGGGTCCGTGCGAACCTCCGCACGGACCCCGTCCGCCGTTCCGTAGGAACTCACCCGCGCGGACTCACCGCATCCGGGTGGCCCACTCCTGCACCTTCTTGATCCGCTCGCGCAGCTGCCCCGCGGTGGCCTCCGCGCTCGGCGGTCCACCGCACACCCGGCGCAGCTCGGTGTGGATCACCCCGTGCGGCTTCCCGCTCTGGTGGACGTACGCGCCCACCATCGTGTTCAGCGACTTCCGCAGCTCCAGCAGCTCCTTGTGCGAGACCACCGGCCGCCGGTCGGCGGGCAGCTCCAGCAGGTCCGCCTCGGAGTCCGGCTTGCGCCGGCTGTGCGCGATCTGCCGGGACTGCCGCTTCTGCAGCAGCATCTGCACCTGGTCCGGCTCCAGCAGCCCGGGGATGCCGAGGTAGTCCTGCTCCTCCTCGCTGCCCGGGTGCGCCTGCATGCCGAATTCGGCGCCGTCGTAGAGCACCCGGTCGAAGACCGCGTCGGACTCCAGCGCCTCGAAGGACATCTGCTCGTCCTCGCCGGTGTCCTCGTCCTCCTGCTTGTTCGCCTCGTCCATCTCCTTCTCGGACTCGGCGTACGGATCATCCTCGCCCTGCTTCTTCGGCTTGTCGAGGACGTGGTCGCGCTCGACCTCCATCTCGTTCGCGAAGCCGAGGAGGTAGGGAATGGTCGGAAGGAACACGGAAGCGGTCTCGCCGCGCCTGCGCGAACGCACGAATCGCCCGACGGCCTGCGCGAAGAACAGGGGCGTCGAGATGGTGGTGGCGTAGACGCCCACCGCGAGGCGCGGTACGTCGACGCCCTCGGACACCATCCGGACCGCGACCATCCAGCGGCTGCCGTCCTCACTGAACTCGTCGATCCGCTTCGACGCGCCGGTGTCGTCGGAGAGCACCACGGTCGCCTTGCTGCCGGTGATCTCCCTCAGCAGCTTGGCGTAGGCGCGCGCCGATTCCTGGTCGGAGGCGATGACGAGGCCGCCGGCGTCCGGGATGCCCTTCCTGACCTCCGTCAGCCGCTGGTCGGCGGCACGCAGCACGTTCGGCATCCAGTCGCCGCGCGGGTCCAGCGCCGTGCGCCAGGCCTGGGAGATGGCGTCCTTGGTCATCGGCTCGCCGAGCCGGGCGGCGATCTCGTCGCCGGCCTTGGTCCGCCAGCGCATGTTGCCGCTGTAGGAGAGGAAGATGACCGGCCGGACGACGCCGTCGCCGAGCGCGTTCCCGTAGCCGTAGGTGTAGTCGGCGGAGGACCGCCGGATCCCGTCGTTCCCCTCCTCGTACGTGACGAAGGGGATCGGGTTCGTGTCGGACCGGAAGGGCGTACCGGTCAGGGCCAGGCGCCGGGTCGCCGGGTCGAAGGCCTCCAGGCATGCCTCGCCCCAGGACTTCGAGTCACCGGCGTGGTGGATCTCGTCGAGGATGACGAGGGTCTTGCGCTGCTCGCAGCGGTTGCGGTGCAGCATCGGCCGCACGCCGACACCGGCATAGGTGACGGCGACGCCGTGGTAGTCCTTGCTGAGCGGTCCGGCGGAGTACTCGGGGTCGAGCCGGATGCCTATCCGGGCCGCCGCCTCCGCCCACTGCTTCTTCAGGTGCTCGGTCGGCGCGACGACGGTCACCTGCTGAACGATGTGGTGGTGCAGCAGCCAGGAGGCGAGGGTCAGCGCGAAGGTGGTCTTGCCGGCGCCGGGCGTGGCGACCGCGAGGAAGTCCCGCGGCTGGTTCTGGATGTAGCGGTCGAGCGCCCCCTGCTGCCAGGCACGCAGCTTGTTGGCGGTACCCCAGGGGGCACGGCCGGGGAAGGCGGGTGAGAGATGGTGGGAGGCGGTAGTAGTCACGGTCTCCGGTTCGTGCTCTCGGCGTATCTGGTACGGGTGGCAGGCAGTCGTACGTAGGACAACCGGGCCACCCTACCGGCCCGGGCCCGCCCCTCGCGGAGGGACAGGCCCGTGACCTCGGCGGGTGCGGCGAGCGTCACACCGGCGGGAGGAGCAGGGCCCTCAACCGGGCGGCGATCCGCGCGACATCGCCCTCGCGCCCGGCGGCCACATCGATGACCAGCGCGTACGCGGCCTCCTGGTCCACGCTGCCCGGATCGGCCCCGTTCACGGCGAGGAAGGTCGCCGCGGCGAGCCAGGCGGTGCGCTTGTTCCCGTCGACCAGGGGGTGGTTCGTCGCGATGCCGTGGAGCAGCGCGGCAGCCTGCTCGTACGGGTCCTCGTAGGCCGGGGTCCCCAGCATGCGGGCCCTGGGCCGGTGCACGGCCGACTCCAGCAGCCCGGGGGCGCGCAGTTCGACGGGCTGGTCCCGGGCCAGGCAGGCGTGCCGGGCCAGGTCGAGGACCTCGGCGAGCGTGAGGTGGCGCACAGGGGCGGCGGCGCTCATTCGCCGAGCCGCTTCAGCAGGGGCGCGTGCCGCTGCGCGAGCCGCAGCGCCTCGGCCCCGACCCGGCTGCGCTCGGCCTGCAGCAGCGCCCGTACCGCGTCCAGCGCGAGCTCCTCGGACGACCGGCCGGTGGCATCGGCAAGGTCGGCGCATTCCGCGCGCTCGGCGTCGGACAACCGGATGATCAGCTCGTTCATGGCCGCAACGGTAGTGCGGCCACCGATCATGAAGCAGCCGAATTCCCCGGCACGCCCCGCCCCCGCCCCCCGACCTCCCGGTCTCCCGGCCTCCTGGTCTCCTGGTCTCACGCCTCGGCGGGATCCAGCCGGGTCGCCACCCAGGCTCCCACCAGCGCCACGCACGCCATCGGCAGGAAGACCACCGCGAAGGCGGCGGGGTGCGAGGCCGAGCCCCCGGCGGTCACGGTGTGCGCGGCGCCCACCGCGCCGCCACCGAGCGCGGCGAAGGCGGCGCCGCCCCCGGCCAGCAGCACCACGTTGGCCAGCGCGTCCGAGATCTGCAGGGCGGCGGAGTTGGACCCCGCCTCCTCCGGCGCCGACAGCTTCAGCAGCAGCACGCTCGTGGAGCCGATCACCAGGCCCATGCCGAGGCAGCCGACGGCCCAGGCCAGCGCCAGCGTCCACACCGGCACCGACTCGATCAGCACGGCGGGCGCCGCGGCGATGGCGAGCGCCACCAGCACCATCCCGGACACCATCAGCCGCTCCCGGTACGGCGCCATCCGGCCCAGGGACTGCACCCACGAACCGCCCGCCCAGGTCAGCCCGCCCAGCGCGAGCGAGAACCCGGCCAGGGTCGGGCTCAGCCCCCGCTGGGTGACCAGCATCAGCGGTACGAAGCTCTCCGCCGCGATGAACGATCCCGCGGCGAGCCCGCGCAGCAGCACCACGGACGGCAGCCCGCGCCGCGCCCGGTAGGTCCCGCGCGGCAGCAGCCCCAGCACGGCGGGCACCAGCAGGGCGGCGCCGGCGATGCCCGGCGCCAGCGACAGCCACCGCAGGTCCTGGGCGGCGTACTGGAGCAGCCCCGCGCCCACCGAGATGCCGAGGGCCAGCCGGATCCGCCGCCGGTCGAAGGCCACGGGCGGGGCGGCGGGATCGACGGGCCCGGACGCGGTCCGCCGTATCGCAGGCAGCGCCACCATCAGGGGGACCACCACCAGCGCCGGTATCCCGAGGAACACCCACCGCCAGCCGAGGTGCTCGGTGACGGACCCGGAGGCCAGCGGTCCGACGATCGAGGGGACCACCCAGCCGGCGGCGAAGGCGGCCATGATCGCGGGCCGCAGCCGCTCCTCGTAGGCCCGGCTGACGACCACGTACAGGGCGACGATGACCAGCCCGCCGCCGAAGCCCTGCACGGCCCGGCCGAGCACGAACACCCACATGGCCCCGGCGGTCCCGGAGATCACGAGCCCCGAGGCGAAGGAGGCGATCCCGACGGTCAGCGGCCGCAGCGGCCCCTGCCGGTCGGCCCACTGGCCCGACAGGACCATGCCGAAGAGGCTGGTCGTGAAGTAGGCGGAGAAGGCGAAGGCGTAGAGCCCGATCCCCTCCAGCTCGCGGGCGGCGACGGGCATGGCCGTGCCGACGGCGGTGGCCTCGAAGGCGATGAGGAAGACGACGGAGATGACCCCGATGCTGAGCGTCCGGTAGGCAGGCCCCAGAATCCCGCCCCGGGGCGGGGGCGGGATCGGCGCGGTTCTCTGCGGCACACGGGGTTCAAGGGCGCTCATCGCCCCAGAGTAAGGTGCGTAGCCCGGGATCGACCCTGTCAATTCGACGGATCCCGTCCTCCTCCCGCAGACCTAGGTCCGCCGGACTGTTAACGCGGCATGGCAGTCGCATTGCACGGCCCGCGCATCCCTTCCCCGGCCCCACGGGCCCCCGTACGGTCATTCACGTCACCACCACACAGCCGTGTGCCCGAGTGGTTGAGGGACTCGCCTGCAAAGCGGGTTACGCCGGTTCGATTCCGGTCACGGCTTCGCGGCGGGCCGTCCAGGGGCAGGCGCACCCCTGGGCGGCCTTCGCCTTTTCCGGCTCAGGCTCCGCAGCCGGTCTGCTCCCTGGCGAAGTCCAGGTACTTCTTCATGAGCCCGGTGAACAGGGGCCGCCGCGCATCCTGCTGGATCTTCTCCACCGAGCCGTCGATCCACAGCCTGAGCTCGAAGGCGTCCGCGGGCCCGCTGCACGGGAGGACGACAGCGGCACCTCCGTCCCAGAGCTTGCTGTTCTCGGCGAAGGGGAGCGCCTCCGGCTTCTGCTCGTCCACCGCAGGGGCCCAGACGAAGTGCTGCCCCTGCGGCAAGCGCTCCGCCGTCGCGAAGAAGCGGGTCTTCCCGTCCACATAGATGTTGCAGATCGCGCTCTTCCGCCCGGCGCTCAGCCGGGCGTCGGCCGGGCCGTCCACCTTCACCTCCCTGCCCGTACCCATGAAGGGCGCGAGTTCGGCCGGGGTGAAGGCCCCGAAGCAGGTGGACCCGGGCAGCTCGGGCGCGGCCGACACCGGGCCGTCGGAGCAGCCGGCCAACAGCGCCGCCCCCACGGCGACGCCGACGACCACACGGGGCGTGCGGGGCATCAGGATCCGCCGTTCATCATGGCCACCAGATCCAGGCCGTTCGAGTGGGCATTCGCCGTCTCCGTGGCGCGACACCCGCGCAGGAGTCGAACCGGTGCGGACCGGACCGGATCAGCGGTTGCGGCGTACGACGACCACGGTCACCGCTCCGCCGATCAGCACGCAGGCGCCCAGCCCGAGAGCGATCCAGGGAAGCGAACCACTGCTCTTCTTCTCCTCGGCCTGCGCAGCGGGCTTGGACGCGGCCGCGCCGGGGGCCTTGCCGTCGGGTGACGCGGCGGGCTTCTTGGCCGCATCCGCCGCCGCGAGGTCCGGCAGCGGGTAGACGTCCGCCGGGCCGGGGTCGCCGGGGGTCTGGAGCGCGATACGGGGGCGGACCAGGCCGTAGCCGACGTAGTCGTTGCGCTCGACGCCGTCGGTGGGCTTCCCGGCGGTGTTCAGGAGGACACGCAGAACCTGGTTGTTGGTCCAGTCGGGATGGACGGACCAGATGAGGGCGGCGGAGGCGGAGGCGAGGGCAGAGGCGTCACTTGTGCCGTGGGTCTTGCAGAGCCCCGACTTAAGGATGCAAGCCGAAACGATGTCCATGCCTGGTGCGACCATGTCCACCTGGGGCCCGTGCTGCGACTCGCTGGTCGGCTTGCCGTTCACGTCGACGGCTCCCAGGCCCACCACCCCGGGGGTGGCGCCCGGGTAGAGAACCTCGTTGGTCGTATCCCCATCGTTGCCGACGGCAGCGAAGATCAGCTTCCCCTTGGAAAGCGCGTACTTCACCGCGTCAGCCCGATCTCGATCATCCTCTGGTTTGCCGGCGACACCCTTGGAGATATTGATGATCTTGGCGTCCGAGTCTGCCGCATACCGAATGGCCGCAACCACCGATGGAGCCTTCGCCTCCTCCAGCACGTCGGGCACGCGGATCGGGAGAATCTTGGAGCCGGGTGCAAGCCCGTAGGCACCGTCACCACTCGGATGCTTTCCGGTACCGGCGATCATCGCGGAGATGCTGGTGCCGTGACCGTCGTAGTCGTTGTCCTTGTCGCCCGGAGCGTCGCCGACAGGAAAGACCGCGCCGGGGAGGACTTGCCCCTGGAGTTCCGGGATGCGGTTGACTCCCGAATCGATCACCGCGACGGTGATTCCCTTACCCGTGCTGATCTTCCAAATTTCGTCGGCCTTCATGGCGTCGAGATGCCATTGCTGCGATCGAATGGTCTCCGCGTGGGCCGGGGTCGCGGCGACCCCGGCCAACAGCAGACCCACCAGGGCCGAGGTCGCCTTACGCATGTGCATCCCGCGCCATGTCCGTTCTGCTCAGTCGATCACCGGCGGAACAACACGACGGTTGCCCTGCCAGGTCTCTTCGTCCTCGGCCAGGTAGTCGGGGCGTTCGCCCCCCTGGTCGTTCCGTCGCTTGCCCGGAGTCTGCGTGCCGGCGCCCGCGTGGCCCATGGGACCCATGCCGGCGCCCCCGGCGCCATTGCGCACGAGACCCGAACCACCCTGGGTGAAGGGCTGACCGCCCACGACCGGGCGACCTGCCGCACCGGTCTGACGCCCTCCGACGACACCTCCCGGCTCCGAGGCCAGTCGACGTCCGCCGGCGAAGCCGCCCTGGCTGCCGCCGCCGTGGGAACCACCGCCACCGTGGCCCATGCCTCCGCCCCCCATGGGGCGGCCCGCCTGGGCGCCTTCACCGATGACCGTACCCCGCGGGATACCCGAGCTGGGGCCGGTGGAGGTCACCTGGCGGCCGCCCATGATGCCGTTGTCACGCGGGAGCATGCCGGGCACAGTGCCACCCCTGCCGAGGGGGCCGGTCGTGCCCGGGGCGGGGACACCGGGGCCGAAGACACCGGGGAGACCCGGACCCTTCACCCCGCTGATCGGCGGGACTCCCATGGGCGGCACGAAGGGGCCGGGGGTCGGTCCGACCGGGCTCGTGGGCAGCGGCCCACCGGGCGTCGTCGTCACCGGAGGCAGCGTCTGGTTCGGAGGCAGCGTGCCGACGGTGTCGAGGTCCACCTCCACGTCACGGTCGGGAGTCACCGGCGCGGGCGCAGTCGTCGTCGGCAGAGTGTTGTCCGGCTGCGGCTGACGCCCGGGCACCGACCCAGGCTCGCTCGACGAGGACGCACCACTTCCCGGGCCCGAGCTCGTGGATGAGGGACCAGCCGAGCCACCTACTCCGCCATCCCCTCCTCCGGGCCTCTCCATGCCTTCGACGCCATCGAGCTTGTCCGGCACGAACTTCTTCGGCGGCGGCGGGAACGTCGGGATCTCCGCCTTGTTCATCTGCTCGGACGAATGCTCGTACGACTGCGCCAGGTTGGTCATCAGCCGCACCGCCTCGCGGTGGTCCGCGTCCAGAATCGTCTGCGCCTCCGAGCGGACCTTCGCCGCGTCCGGGTCGTTGTGGTGCTCGATGGCCGCCGCGAGGTTCTTGGTCGCGGTCGCGTCGACGGCGGTCATCTTCGTGGCCTCGGTCATCGTCTGGACGACCTTGCCCATCCACTCGCCGCCCTTGGCGCTGTACTCGCTCAGGCGCAGCGTCGCGTTGCCCGCGCGGCTCACCCACAGCTGGAAGGAGTCGGCTCCTTCGCCTTCCCAGCCGGTCACGACGTGGCGCTTGAGCGCCTCGCCGATCGTCTCGATCTTCTTGGCGGCCGCCGCCAGTTGGTCGGCCCGTGCCTGGACCGAGGCAGGATCCAGCGAAGCGATCATGTCCCGCATCTGCTGGTGCGTGAAGCCTTCGAATGACGTTGCCATCAGTAGGTAACTCCCGACTTGCTGGGCGACGGAGTTGGGGTCGGAGTCGGAGTCGGAGTCGTGGGTGTCGTCGGCTGGTTGGACGCCGCCAGGCGGCGCGCCTCCTCCGGCCACGGGTCGCGGTCCGCCACGTAATCCTTCTTCGCCTCTTGGGCGATGGCGACCATGCGGCGCCTGGTCTCCTCGTCCACGCCGTCGTAGCCCTTGCCCGCAGTCAGGACCGCGATGCCCAGGGCCTCGATCTGCCCCGCCAGCCCCTTCGAGAGCTTCTGCAGCTCCGTGATGACCGTGTCGTACGACTTGAACAGCGCCTCGACCTCCGGGAAGCCCTTACCGAGCTTGCCCGCCGGCAGCTTGCCGTCCGCCAACTTCTTGTGGTCCGCGTCAGAGCCGGTGAGGTCGTCCAACAGGCCGTCCACCATGCCCTTGTACTCGGTCAGCGAGTCGAACTCGACCTTCAGCGCCGCGGTGGCCGCACTGTAGGCCACCCCCGCGAGCGCGCCCATCGGACCCGCCAGCCCCAGCGCGAGGGCCGTTACCGCCTGGCCCGCCCCGTTGTCCTCTGCCACGTTGGCCTCCCCGTCTCCCCGTGGTCGCGGCGTTTCCGCCGCTCCCCGTCCCCGTTCGCACCCGTGTCCACGCGCGCGTGCACACCGGTACCGATCACTCTAGCGACAGGGGCCGACAGCCCCAAGTCCGGGGTTGCACGTGCAATGTGGGTCACACGGTCACGAGTTGGGCGTTCCCACTGCCGCGGAGGGCCTGATCGGCAGTCGGTTGACCGGGCGGCCCGTGGCCGCGCGAACCGCCGAGGCCACCGCCGCCGGGGTCGTCACCACCGGGACCGCGCTCGCCGCCTTCGCGCCGAAGGGAGCCACCACGTCGCGCTCCTCGACCAGTTTGACGATGCGGACCACCGGGGCGTCCAGCGCCGTCGGCAGGGCGTAGCCCGTCAGGTCCGGGTGGCGGACCAGGCCGGAGACCGTGCGGAGGTTCTCCGTCAGGGCCGCGCCCACGCCCTGGGTGACGCCCGCCTCGATACGGGCCTCCAGCTGACGGGGGTTCAGGATGCGGCCCACGTCCTGTGCGACGGCGAGTTCCACGACCCGTACGGAGCCCAGTTCGATGTCCACGTCCACCACCGCGCGGATCGCGCAGAAGGCGAGTCCCACGAAGGCGTCGCCCTGCCCGTCCGCGTCCAGCGGTTCCGTCGGGTGAGGGCGGCACTGGGCCGTGGCCCAGAGTTCCTTGCCGGCCATCGCTTCCGCGACCGACATCGAGAACGCGCCGTCGTACGAGGTGATGCGGCCGTCCTGGATCTGCAGGAGCTCCGTCGACATGCCCAGCTTGTGGGCCATGGGCTGGAGGAGTTGGGTGCGGACCATCTTGGCGGCCCGCTCCACGGCGCCCCCGGACACCCACGTGTGGCGACCGTGCGCCGCCGGGCCGGCCGGCGGCTGGTCGGTGTCCACCGGGGCCATGGTGACCTCGTCGACGCCCAGGATCTCCTGGACGATCTGGCGGGCCAGCGTGGCGAAGCCCTGGCCCGTGTCGACGGCCGCGCAGATCACCGTGGCCGCGCCGCCCACCACCTTCACCGTGGCGGTGGAGACCTCGTCGGTCCCCTCCGCGCCGAGCATGTGCACCATGCCGACGCCGTAGCCCACACCGCGCCGTACCGCGCCGGGCTCGCCCGCGCCCTCGGGGCCGCCCGGCAGCAGCCACTCGTCCTCCGGGGCGTCCTTCGGCAGGGCGGGCAGTTCGAAGTCGCGGACCGCGCGCAGCAGTTCGGCCACCGGGGCCGGGCAGGTCACCGTCTGGCCAGTGGGCAGCAGGTCACCGGTCGCCAGGACGTTGCGCATGCGCAGCTCGGCCCCGTCGATGCCGAGGGCGGCCGCGAGCTTGTCCATCTGGCCCTCGTACGCGGCGCAGACCTGCATGGCGCCCTCGCCGCGGACGTGGCCCGACGGCGGGTTGTTGGTGCGTACCGCCCAGCCCTCGACGAAGGCGTGCGGGACGACGTACGGGCCGCAGGCGAAGGCGACCGCCGCCGCCAGGGATTCCGCGGAGGCGTCGGCGTACGCCCCCGCGTCCATCAGGATCTGCGCCTCGACCTTGACCAGCCGGCCCTCCGCGTCCGCGTGGTGGCGGTAGCGCAGCAGGGTCGGGTGGCGGTGGGTGTGTCCGAGGAAGGACTCCTCGCGGGTGGCGGCCAGTTTGACCGGGCAGCCGGTGCGCAGGGCGAGCAGGCCGAGGGGGAGCTGGAAGGCGGCGTCCTCGCGGTCGGCCGTCGCGCCGGGCACGCCGGTGACGACCACGCGCACGCGGTCCGGCTCCAGTCCGAAGCAGGCGGCGGCCAGGTCTCGGTCGGTGTGCGGGTCGGTGGACGCGGTGTAGAGCTCCACGCCGCCGTCGGGGCGCGGCACGGCCAGTCCGGCCTCGGCGCCGATGGGGGCGGGGTCCTGGCGGCCGATCCGGTACAGGCCCTCGACGACGACCTCGCCGGTGGCCTCCGGGTCGCCGTAGCGCAGCGGGATGTGCCGGATCAGGTTGCCGTCGGGGTGCAGGGCGGGGGCGCCGAAGGACTGCTCGGGGTCGGTGACCGGGTCGAGGAGTTCGTACTCGACGGCGATCGCGGCCGCGGCGAGCCGCGCCGTGTCCGGGTGGTCGGCGGCGACGGCGGCGATGGGCTCGCCGTGGTGGCGCACGACGTCGTGCGCGAACACCGGCCGGTCGGCGATCCGGCGGCCGTGCGTGGTGGCGCCGGGCACGTCGGCGTGCGTGACGACGGCACGGACGCCGGGCATCCCGGCGGCGGCCGTGGTGTCGATGGAGAGGATCCGGGCGTGGGCGTGCGGGGAGCGCAGTACGGCGGCCCACAGGAGGCCCTCGGCCCACAGGTCGGCGGCGTAGGGGAAGGTGCCCTCGGTCTTGGCGCGGGTGTCCGCGGCCGGGACGGAGGCCCCGATCCCGCGCGGCACCTGCGGCTCGGATGCCTCGGAACCCGGGGCGGCCAGGGCCGTCACCATGGTGTTCACCGTTGTCGTCGCGGTCGCCGCGTCCTGCCCGCTCACGCCGTGCCTCCGTGGTGGATGCCGCCCTCGCCGGGCGCTGCCTGGTGCGGGATGCGCGCCTCGGAGGGCGTCTGGGGTGCTTCGGCGGGGGTGGCGGCCGCCGCCTCGCGCTCGGCCACGACCTCGCGCACGGCGTCGACCACTCCCGCGTAGCCGGAGCAGCGGCAGAGGTTGCCGCACAGGGCCTGCCGGGTCTCCAGCTCGCTGGGGGCGTGATTGCCCTCCAGCAGGTCGTGGATGGTCATGGCCATGCCGGGCACGCAGAACCCGCACTGCACCGCGCCCGACCTGCACAACGCCTGCTGGACGTCCGAGAGTTCCCCGTTCGTCGCGAGCCCCTCGACGGTGCGGACCTCGCTGCCGGCGGCCGTGGCCGCCGGTACCAGGCAGGAGGCGACGAGCCGGCCGTCGACCTGCACGGCGCAGGCGCCGCATTCTCCCTGCGAGCAGCCGTCCTTGGCGCCCGCGAGACCGAGGCGCTCACGCAGCACGTACAGCAGGGACTCGCCGATCCAGGCACCGGTGACGGGCCGGTCGGCGCCGTTGACGCGCAGGACGTAGGAGGCCGACGGGTGCTCGTGGTGGGCGACGGCCCCGGCGTCCTCGTCCTCTTCCCCGTACGCCGCCACCGCGGCCGGGAGCCCTTCGCCGGTTCCCTCGTCCGGGAGTGCACCGACGCTGTCGGCGGTGTCCGCGACCGGGGTGCGGTCGACCGGGGGCTCCTGCGCGGCCGGCTCGTCCCCGGTCCCGGCGTCGGGCACCGCCGGGCCGTGCTCGCCGCTCGCCGCGGCCGCGGACTCCGGAGCGACAGCGCCCGGCTCGCCCTCGTGCGCGCCGCCGTGCGGGACCTCGTGCGCCCCGCCGTGCGGGACCTCGTGGGCGCCGTCCGCCCCGGCCTCGGGCCCCGCTTCGGGCAGCGCGCCGGGACCGGGGTCCGGTACGTGGCCGAATGCCGTGAAGCCGTGTCCGTCGGTGCCGCCGGGCTGCGCGGGCTCGGCGGCCGGCGCCTGCACGCGCACTCCGCCGAAGAGATCCAGGTTGTCGGGGGCCACCGGCTGCTCGGCGGCGGCCGGGGCGGCGGGGGCCGGCTCGGGGTACCCGACCGGCTCCGCGTACCCGGAGTACCCGGCGTGCCCCGCGTACTCACCGTGCCCCGCATGATCGGTGTGATCGGTGTGATCCGCGTGATCGGCGCCCCTGGCGCCCTCGGCCGGCTCCGGCGCCGGGCCGTGCGCCGCCTCGATGTCGTGCGGGGCCTGGTGCACCGGCTCGCCCTCGGGCAGGGGGGTGCCCACGCCCGGGCCGCCCAGCACCCGCGGCCCTCGTCCCGCGGCGCCCACTCCGGGCCCGCCGAGCAGCCGCCCGGCGGCGTGCGCGGTCGCGGCGGCGGCGGCCGACGCGGCGGCGGCCCCGTCCGTTCCGGGCAGCAGGCCCGCGCCGGTGTCCGTGTTCGGGTCCCCGGCCGGCTGCTGCGTCAGGTACGCCCAGGGCGCCGGGGCGCCGCCCGGCAGCGTCGCCGGGGCCTGGCTCCAGTCGGCGTCCAGCGCGCCCGGCCGGTAGTCACCGGGCTGCTCGGGGAATTCGGTGAACTCGGGCACGGCCCACTGCCCGGTCGTCGACGCGACCGCCTCGGGCTCGTGCACGGCCTGCGGGAACCGCCACTCGGCCGTCGCGCCCGGGTCGGTCGTCTGCTGCTCCGGTTCGGCCTCGGCGAACGCCGCCGCGACCGACGCGGGGATCGGGATCGACGCCGGAATGGGCCCGCCCACCGATCCGGACCGTGGACCCTGACCGGCACCGGCACCCGGCCCCTGGCCCTGCCCCTGATCCGCACCCTCGGCGGACCCCGGACCGGTCTGGCCGGAGCCACCGGCCTCCGGCCACTGCACCGGGATCGTCCACGTACCCGTGGCCGCCGGATCCGTACTGGCCGAGCCGAGCGGCACGATCATCGGCGGCGGCACGTAGCCGTGCCCGGGCGCCGCGAGCGGCTCCCCGGTGCCGAGCGCGTCCAGCATGTCCTGCGGCAGTTTCACGAAGGCCGTGGCCTCCGAGTCGTACTCGCCGCCCTGCGGGACCGGTTCCCAGCCCCAGCCCGCCGTGCCGTTCCCCTGGGTCACGTTCTTGTTCTCGTTCTCGTTCTCGCTCATGAGGTCAGCGCCCTCCCGAGGGCCCTGCGCGCCAGCACGGCCACCGTCCGCCGCAGATGCAGTACTCCGGGAGCCACCGGTTCCCCCTGGTCGGGCACGCAGGCGGCCGCGACGTACTCGCCGAACGCCTCCAGCGCCTCGGGGGCCAGGCTCCGTCCGCCGTCCCAGTCGATCAGCGAGGCCACCCACTGCTCGGCCTCCAGCGGCCGCAGCGGCATCGGGGCGACGGCGCCGATGGCGCAGCGCACGCCGCGGCGCGCGGGATCCAGTACGAGCCCCACGGAGGCCACGGCGCGCCCCGGCCCGGTACGGCCCGTGGCCTTCAGGAACACCTGCGGTGCGTGCAGCAGCGGGACCCGCACGAAGCCGATCAGTTCGCCGGGCCGCAGCATCTCCCGCCCGGCCAGCAGGTACGACACCGGGATCTCCCGCTGCCCGCCCGGGCCGACGATGACGAGTACGGCCTCCAGCGCGGCCAGCACGGGCAGTGCGTCACCCGTGGGCGCGGCGGTGGCGATGTTCCCGCCGAGGGTGCCGGCGTTGCGGATCTGCGGGGGGCCTGCGGCTCGGGCCGCGGCGGCCAGCGCGGGGATCAGAGCGGCGAAATCCGGCCGACCCATCCGTGCGTGCGTGAGGCCCGCACCGAGCAGCGCGTGGCCGTCCTGGTACTGCCATCCGCGGATCTCGTTGATCCGGCCCAGGCCCACCAGTGCGGCGGGCCGCAGCAGCCCCGCGTTGACGGCGGCCATCAGATCGGTGCCGCCCGCGACCGGTACGGCGGCGGGCATGGCGGTGAGCGCCGCCACGGCCTCGTCGAGCGAGGCCGGCAGCGTCACGGACTGCGCCGCCTGCGGGCCCTGCGGCCCCTGAGGTGAATCCAGTGCGTGCGGTGCGTGCGTGGTCAACCCAGCTGCCCCTTCCCGATGTCCCGGTCCCGGCGCTCACGCCTGTCCGCCGTACGGTACGTGCTCACCGCCGGGACGTGGCAACTCTGGCACATCTTCCGGGCCGCCCGGCGCGAGGGTCGGTCCGCTGCACCCGGCCCGCCCCGGGTGCCCCGTACGGGCCGTACGGGCCCGTCCCACCGCCTTCGGCGGCCCTCCTCCCCGATTGCCCGATTTTCCCTGTATCGGCGGAAATTGAGGGAGAGTTCCACTCCCGTTCCCTTTCGGTTCCGGTTCGATCCGTCACGGGCTTGTCACACGTTCGGGGGCGCGCCCTCGATCGGGCGCCCGAGCACACCGGGCCGCTGCTGCCGCGGCAACGGCCCGCCGGGCGGCCGATAATCGACCCCCTGCGCGGCCAACCGCGCGTAGTGCGCGGCCATCCGCCCCTCGAAGTGTGCGAAGTCGCGCTCCTCCGGCGCCGGCTGCCACGACCACACCACCTCGGCGAAGGCCGCCAGCCGCGGGAACACCTGGTAGTCGACGCGGTCCCGGTTCTCCATCACCTCGGTCCAGACGTTGGCCTGCGCGCCCAGCACGCGGGCGGCGGCCTCCGCCGACAGCTTCGGCGGCACCGGCTCGAAGCGGTAGACGTCCTCCAGGGAGCGCACGTACCCGATCGGCACCGGTTCGTCCGCGCCGTCCGCCTGCCGGTGGTCCAGGTACACCTGCTGCTCGGGGCACATGACCACGTCGTGCCCGGCCTCGGCGGCGGCGATCCCGCCCGCGTAGCCGCGCCACGAGGACACCGCGGCGCCGTCCGCGAGGCCGCCCTCCAGGATCTCGTCCCATCCGATCAGCCGGCGCCCGCGCTCGGCGAGCCAGCCGTCGAAGTGCCGGACGAACCAGGACTGCAGCCCGTCCTCCCCGTCCACGCCCAGCTCGCGGATCCGTTCCTGCGCGACCGCGGAGGCCTTCCACTGCGCCTTGGGGCACTCGTCCCCGCCCACGTGCACGAAGGGTGAGACCTCCGCCGGGAACAGTTCCAGCAGCTCCTCGAAGACCCCCTCGTAGAACCGCAGCACGGCCTCGGTCGGCGCGAGCACGTTCTCGGTGATCCCCCAGTCGTCCCACACGCCCAGCGCGGCGGTGTCGACCACGTCGGTGTTGCCCAGCTCCGGGTACGCGGCGATCGCGGCCTGCGAGTGCCCCGGTACGTCGATCTCCGGGACCACCCGGACGTGCCGCTCGGCGGCGTACGCGACGATCTCGCGGATGTCGTCCTGGGTGTAGTGGCCGCCGTGCGGGGTCTCGTTCCACAGCGGCGATGCCCGGTGCCCCCAGCGGCTGCGCGCCCGCCACCCGCCGACCTCGGTCAGCCGCGGGTGGCGCTTGATCTCGATCCGCCAGCCCTGGTCGTCGGTCAGGTGCAGGTGCAGCACGTTCAGCTTGTGCGCGGCGAGCAGGTCGATGTAGCGCAGCACCCCGTCCTTGGGCATGAAGTGCCGGGCGACGTCGAGCATCATCCCGCGCCAGCCGAACCGCGGGCCGTCCACGACGGAGGCGTACGGCAGGCTCCACGTGCGGCCGGGCAGCGGTGCCTTCCGGTACGCGTCGGGCCCCAGCAGCTGACGCAGCGTCTGGGCGGCCCAGAACAGCCCGGCCGCGGTCGCGCCCGTCAGCTCCGCGCCGTCCGGGCCGATCTCGATGCGGTACGCCTCGGGTCCCTGCTCCCCCGCGGCGCCGGGGTCGATCCGCAGCCGCAGCTGCGCGGTCACACCGGCCGCGGCGGCGGGCAGCTCCCAGCCGGTGGCCGCCCCCAGCTCCCGCCGCAGCCAGCGCGCGACCGTCCCGGCCCCCGGCCCGGCGTCGAGGACCGGCTCGGCCCCGAACGCGAAACGGCGTCCGTGCTCGTCGGGAACGGCGACCCGGGGTACGGGGATCAAGTCCATGCGTGAGCCCTTCACGACGGCGTGTTGCGCCCTGCGCAACGCTCGTTCCGCAGGGCGCTCGTCGCGCCGACCCTAACGCGCCCCGCGGGCACGGCAAAGACCCCCGGACGCGCTGGTGCGCACCGGGGGTCTCGGTCCCGCGAAAGAGGGTGGGCCGGGGGTCGGGACTACTTGTCCTTGCCGCCCTTGTCCTTGTCCCCGCCGGGGCCCATGGACTCGTAGATCTCCTTGCACATGGGGCAGACCGGGTACTTCTTGGGGTCCCGGCCCGGTACCCAGACCTTGCCGCAGAGCGCGACGACGGGGGTCCCGTCGAGCGCGCTCGCCATGATCTTGTCCTTCTGGACGTAGTGGGCGAAGCGCTCGTGGTCGCCGTCACCGTGCGACACCTGCGGCGTCGGCTCTACGAGGGTCCCCGTGCCAGTCCCGCGCTCGGGCTCAAGAGTGCTCATGGACCCAGGGTACTTAACCCCGCGCCCGTCAGTTGAGCGACGGGTCGTCCGGATAGGTGGCGACCATCGCGAGCTCGCTGCGCTGGCGGCGCAGCACCGCCCGCCACAGCCGCTCCGGATCCGGGAAGGACACGTCACCGGGCTCCGACTCCACCACGTACCAGGCGCCCTCGCCGAGCTCCGCCTCCAGCTGCCCCGGGCCCCAGCCGGAGTAGCCCGCGAAGATCCGCAGGCCGCCCAGGGCCGCGGCCAGCAGCTCCGGCGGCGTCTCCAGGTCGACCAGGCCGATCGCCCCGTACACCCGGCGCCAGCCGAGCGGACCCTCCTCGCCCGGGATCACCGCCACACCCAGGGCCGAGTCCATCGCCACGGGTCCGCCCT
This sequence comes from Streptomyces sp. NPDC054932, assembly GCF_053610205.1. Lineage (NCBI taxonomy): Bacteria > Bacillati > Actinomycetota > Actinomycetes > Kitasatosporales > Streptomycetaceae > Streptomyces > Streptomyces sp. NPDC054932. Next base: position 22,510 of record NZ_JBSGXU010000054.1, read on the forward strand.
GGAAGACCACCCCGGGGGAGCCGGCGAGCGGCGCCCAGGGCAGCAGGACGTCGCCGACGCCCACGGGGGTCGGCCGGTTGAGGACCACGCCGAGGGAGCCCTGCTCGTCGTGGTCGAGCAGCAGGACGACCGCGCGGTCGAAATTCGGGTCCGCGAGGGCGGGGGTGGCCACGAGCAGCCGCCCTGTGAGGGAGGACACCTCGGTCATGCCGACATGATCCCGCACATTGGCCGTTTGCGGGGAGCGGGCGGAAAGATCGGATCGACCGCAGCTCAGGGCGCACGGCAGCAGCGAGGAGCGCGCATGGACGGAGTAGGCGGAACGCAACGCTCCGCCATGCGGTGGATACGGAGGGTGTTGTACCGAATTCATGACAGTCCTACGGCCACGTCGGCCTTACGAACAAGGGGGTGGTGGCCCTTACCCTTTTCCCTGGCCCCCTGCCCACCCCTCTCCGGAACGCGAGATTCATGACCGGCACAGACGATGTCCTGCTTGTCCACGGCGGTACCCCGCTTGAGGGCGAGATCCGTGTCCGCGGTGCGAAGAACCTCGTGCCCAAGGCCATGGTCGCCGCTCTGCTCGGCAGCGAACCCAGCCGGCTGCGCAACGTTCCCGACATCCGTGACGTGCGCGTCGTCCGCGGGCTGCTCCAGCTGCACGGGGTGACGGTCCGTCCCGGCGAGGAGCCGGGCGAGCTCGTGCTCGACCCCACCCATGTCGAGAGCGCGAACGTCGCCGACATCGACGCCCACGCGGGCTCCTCCCGCATCCCGATCCTCTTCTGCGGCCCTCTGCTGCACCGCCTCGGCCACGCCTTCATCCCGGGCCTCGGCGGCTGCGACATCGGCGGCCGGCCGATCGACTTCCACTTCGACGTGCTCCGCCAGTTCGGCGCGACCATCGAGAAGCGCGAGGGCGGCCAGTACCTGGAAGCCCCGCAGCGCCTGCGCGGCTGCAAGATCCGCCTGCCCTACCCGTCGGTCGGCTCGACCGAGCAGGTGCTGCTGACGGCCGTCCTGGCCGAGGGCGTCACCGAGCTCAGCAACGCCGCGGTGGAGCCGGAGATCGAGGACCTCATCTGCGTGCTGCAGAAGATGGGCGCGATCATCTCCGTCGACACCGACCGGACCATCCGGATCACCGGCGTCGACCGCCTCGGCGGCTACAACCACAAGGCCCTCCCGGACCGTCTGGAAGCCGCCTCCTGGGCTTCCGCGGCCCTCGCCACCGGCGGCAACATCTACGTGCGCGGCGCTCAGCAGCGCTCGATGATGACGTTCCTGAACACCTTCCGCCGCGTCGGCGGGGCGTTCGAGATCGACGACGACGGCATCCGCTTCTGGCACCCGGGCGGCCCGCTCAACGCCATCGCGCTGGAGACGGACGTGCACCCCGGCTTCCAGACCGACTGGCAGCAGCCGCTCGTCGTGGCCCTGACGCAGGCCTCCGGCCTGTCGATCGTCCACGAGACGGTCTACGAGTCGCGGCTCGGCTTCACCTCGGCGCTCAACCAGATGGGTGCTCACATCCAGCTGTACCGCGAGTGCCTGGGCGGCTCGGCCTGCCGCTTCGGCCAGCGCAACTTCCTGCACTCGGCGGTCGTCTCCGGCCCCACCAAGCTGCAGGGCGCCGACCTGGTCATCCCCGACCTGCGCGGCGGGTTCTCGTACCTGATCGCGGCCCTGGCCGCCGAGGGCACCTCGCGGGTCCACGGCATCGACCTGATCAACCGCGGCTACGAGAACTTCATGGAGAAGCTCGTGGAACTCGGTGCGAAGGTCGAGCTCCCGGGCGGCGAGCTCGTCTGAGCCGCTGACCGCGCGCGTCGCGTACGCACGAAGCCCCCCGGGCCCCGCACAGGGCCCGGGGGGCTTTCGCGTGCTCCGGCGAAGGCCGTACGGAGGCCGCGCGCGGGCCCACCCGGGCCCACCCGGGCCCGTACGGACGCCCGGTGGGGCATGCCGGCGGCATACCTGCCTCCGTCAGGCCCCTGACGGGCCCTCACAGGGCCTGCCGGGCCCGCCCGGGCCCCGCCCCCGCCCAGCGGGTCCACCGGTCCGCGTCCGCCCGTGTCCGGCCCCGGACAGACCGAAGGGCGGCCACCCCGCCCGGGGGTGACCGCCCATCGTCGTTCTGCGTACTACTGCCGTTCCAAAGGCCTGTGCGGCCTCCGGCGCCGGGGCAGGACTACTTGCCCTTGGCGGCTTCCTTGAGCTTGGAGCCCGCGGAGACCTTCACGCTGTAGCCGGCCGGGATCTGGATGGGGTCGCCGGTCTGCGGGTTGCGCGCGGTGCGAGCGGCACGGTGGGTGCGCTCGAAGGTCAGGAAGCCGGGGATGGTGACCTTCTCGTCGCCCTTGGCGACAATCTCGCCGACGGTCTCGGCGAGCGCGGCCAGAACGGCGTCGGCGTCCTTGCGGGTCACCTCGGCGCGCTCGGACAGAGCGGCCACCAGCTCACTGCGGTTCATGTTGTACTCCCGTGTTCAACTTGCCTTAGAGGCGTGAGATCGAAGCCGATGCTGCCAGGGCCCTAGGACAGTCCCCGGACCCGGGTCTGAACGTCAGACCCTCTCGCCCGGTTACGCATCCTGCCCCCACCAGCGGCGGGAAAGCCAATCCGGCACCCGTCGGGGTCACACGAAAAGCGCCACAGTCACGCCGCGGTGACGCTCCGTCCACGCCTTCGCTCACACGCCGCCGCGGACCGCGGACCCCGCGGGCATCCCCGCAAACCCTAGAGGCGGCCCGACGGGCCCGCATCTCGCGACGCGCCGGGAACGGGGCGCCGTGAGGGCCGTCACAGCGGGGCTCAGGCCCCCGAGGCCGCCTTGCGGACGGCGCCCGCGACCGCACCCGCGACCTTGTCGTTGAACACCGACGGGATGATGTAGTTCGCGTTCAGCTCGTCCTCGCCGACGACGTCCGCCAGCGCGCTCGCGGCGGCCAGCATCATCTCCGTGTTCACGGTGCGGGACTGAGCGTCCAGCAGACCGCGGAAGACGCCCGGGAAGACCAGCACGTTGTTGATCTGGTTCGGGAAGTCGGAGCGGCCGGTGGCGACGACGGCGGCGGTCTGCCGGGCGACGGCCGGGTCCACCTCGGGATCCGGGTTCGCGAGCGCGAACACGATCGCACCTTCCGCCATGGCCGCGACGTCCTCGCCGGACAGCACGTTGGGGGCCGAGACGCCGATGAACACGTCGGCGCCGACCACGGCCTCCTTCAGCGTGCCCGTGTAGCCCTCGGGGTTGGTGTTGTCGGCGATCCAGCGCAGCGGGGAGTCCGCGGCCGCGTCGACGAGGTCGGGGCGGCCCGCGTGCACGACACCGTGGATGTCGGCGCTCACCGCGTTCTTGACGCCCGCCGCGAGGAGCAGCTTGAGGATGGCCGTACCGGCCGCGCCGGCACCCGACATGACGACCTTGACGTCGCCAACTGCCTTGCCCACCACGCGCAGTGCGTTGGTGAGCGCCGCGAGCACGACGATCGCGGTGCCGTGCTGGTCGTCGTGGAAGACGGGGATGTCGAGGGCCTCGCGCAGCCGGGCCTCGATCTCGAAGCAGCGCGGCGCGGAGATGTCCTCCAGGTTGATGCCCGCGAAGCCGGGGGCGATGGCCTTGACGGCGGCCACGATCTCGTCGGGGTCCTGGGTGTCGAGGCAGATCGGCCAGGCGTCGATGTCGGCGAAGCGCTTGAACAGGGCCGCCTTGCCCTCCATGACCGGCATGGCGGCCATCGGGCCGATGTTGCCGAGGCCCAGCACGGCGGAGCCGTCCGTCACGACTGCGACGGTGTTGCGCTTGATGGTGAGGCGGCGCGCGTCCTCGGGGTTCTCGGCGATCGCCATGCACACGCGGGCCACGCCCGGGGTGTAGATCATGGAGAGGTCGTCACGGTTGCGGATGGGGTGCTTGGACGCCATCTCGATCTTGCCACCGAGGTGCATCAGGAAGGTGCGGTCGGAGACCTTGCCGAGGCTGACGCCCTCGATGCCGCGCAGCTTCTCGACGATCTCGTCCGCGTGCGCGGTGGAGGTCGCGGCGATGGTGACGTCGATCCGGAGCTTTTCGTGGCCGGATGCGGTCACGTCGAGGCCGGTGACCGATCCGCCGGAGGACTCCACGGCGGTGGTGAGCTGGGAGACCGCGGTTCCGCTCGCGGGCACTTCCAGACGGACCGTCATCGAATACGAGACGCTGGGCGCCGTTGCCATGGCCGTGTTCCTCTTCTGTCCCTGGTTCGCTGTAACACACAGAGCCCCGCTGCACAGCAGGTGCGGCAGGACCTGTTGTCCGATCGTCCCACCTACCAGCCAGTACAAGGTAACCAGCTACAAAATTCGGAAAGACTCTTCCACCATACGAGATACCAGGGGGGTTCGGAATGGTGGGTCCACACAAAACAGGTCCGCCCCCTCCACGGGTGGAGGGGGCGGACCTGGTGATTCCTACGTCTGTGACACCGACCCGCCATGCTCGCCTCGCGGCAAGTGGTCGCTCTGAGCGACGAAGGTTGGGCCCGGGGGCTTGGATCGAGTCGGTGCCGTACCCAGGCTAACAAAGGATCGCCGAATGTGATCCCCCTGCTCGCACTCGGTTCCGAGCACCACGCGCCTGGCCGCGGACCATCCGGCCGTACGGAGCCCCGGGCCGGGCGGGGGCCCGGCTGTGCACCGCCGCCCCGGGCCGTCCCCGCTACGGCAGCAGCAGCTCGGGCACCCCGTCGGCGTCCGGCTTGTCCCGGTCGGCCGAGACCACCGTCAGCTGCTGGGTCGCGCGCGTCAGCGCCACGTACAGCACCCGCAGGCCCGCCGCGGACTCGTCCGCGATCTCCGCCGGGGAGACGACCACCGTGGCGTCGTACTCCAGGCCCTTGGCCTCCAGGCTGCCCAGCGCCACCGCCCGCCCGCCCAGGTCCGCCAGCCAGCCCGCGGCCTCCGCGCGCCGGTCCATCGCCACGACCACGCCGACGGTGCCGTCCACCTGCTCCAGCAGCCGCCGGGTCTCCTCCCGCACCGCCGTGCCCAGATCGCCCTCGGCGGCCGTGAAGCGGGGCTCCAGGCCCGTGGAGCGCACCGCGGTCGGCGGCTCCATCCCGGGCATCGCCAGGCGCAGCACCCGGGAGGCGACCTCGGCGACCTCGGCCGGGTTGCGGTAGTTCACCGTGAGGGTGAACCGGCGGCGCGGGCGGCTGCCCAGGGCCTCGTCACGGGCCGCGGCCGCCTCCTGCGGGTCCGTCCAGGAGGACTGCGCCGGGTCGCCGACCACCGTCCAGGTGCCGTGCCGGCCCCGGCGGCCCACCATCCGCCACTGCATCGGCGTCAGGTCCTGGGCCTCGTCCACGATCACGTGCGCGTACTCGGTGCGCTCCGCCGCGAGCCGCTCGGCCCGCTCCCACTGGGTCTCCTCGCGGGTCGGCATCAGCTCCTCCAGCCCGCTGAGCTGGTCGAGCGGGTCCATCTCCCGCTTGCGCCTGGGCCGCGCCGGGGCGCCGAGCAGCTGCTGCAGCTCGTCCAGCAGCGCCACGTCGTGCACCGACAGGGGGCCCTTGCCGTCCGGGCCCACCCGGCGCAGCGAGCGGGCCAGCTGACGGGCCTCGCGCGGGTTCAGGTCCCGGCGCGACCAGCGCCCGAGGTGGCGCTCGTCGGCGAGCGCGGCGAGCACCGTGCGCGGGGTCAGCTCCGGCCACCAGGCGCCCAGGAAGCCGATGAAGGCGTCCTCGGTGGAGATGTCCTCGTCGAAGGCGGAGCGCAGCTCGGCCGCCAGCTCCGGGTCGCTGTGCCGGCCTGCGCCGCCGGACTTCGCGTAGAGGGCGTCGAGCAGCAGCTTGCGGGCGCGCGGGCGCAGCAGGTTGACCGGGGCGGTGCCGCCGAGCACGTTCTGCCGGATCCGGTTCAGCTCGTCGGCCTCCAGCTCCTGGCGGCGGCCGAAGGCCACCACGCGCAGCCGGTCGGGGGCGCCGCCGAGCTCCAGTGCGCCCCGTACGGCCTTGCGGAGCACCTTGAGCATCCGGGAGGAGCCCTTGATGCGGGCCACGGCCGGGGAGTCGTAGGTGGTGGCCTCCGCGCCGTCGACGAGCGAGCCCAGCGCCCGGATGGCCACCTGGCCCTCCTCGCCGAGCGAGGGCAGCACGCCCTCGGTGTACGCGACGAGCAGCGGGGTCGGCGAGACGATCAGGATGCCGCCGGAGTAGCGGCGCCGGTCCTGGTAGAGCAGGTAGGCGGCGCGGTGCAGGGCGACGGCGGTCTTGCCGGTACCGGGGCCGCCCGCGACCTCGGCGACGGAGGCGGCGGGGGCCCGGATGACCAGGTCCTGCTCGGCCTGGATGGAGGAGACGATGTCGCGCATGGAGTGCGTACGGGCCCGCCCGAGGGCGGCCATCAGGGCGCCGTCGCCGATGGCGGGGAGCTCCTGACCGTCCAGGAAGGCGGTGACCTCGGGGCGCATCAGGTCGTCCTCGACGCCCAGCACCTTGCGGCCCTTGGAGCGGATGACGCGGCGGCGCACCACCCGGCCGGGCTCCTTGGGCGTGGAGCGGTAGAACGGCGCGGCGGCCGGCGCCCGCCAGTCGATGACGAGCGGCGCGTAGTCGGAGTCCAGGACTCCGATGCGGCCGATGTGGAGCGTCTCGGCGATGTCGGCCTTGAGGTCCGCGCGGATCGCGTCGTCGGCGGGCTCGACGGAGGTGTACGCGCCGTCCGCGCCGCGCTCCCCGTCCTTGCCGAGCACCAGGTCGATGCGGCCGAAGAGGAAGTCCTCGAACTCGTTGTTCAGCCGGTTCAGGTGGATGCCCGCCCGGAAGACCTGCGCGTCGCGTTCGGCGAGCGCGCCGGGCGTACCCACCTGGCCGCGCTTGGCGGCGTCGTTCATGAGGAACTCGGCCTCGTGGATCTTCTCCTCAAGGCGTCGGTACACCCGGTCGAGATGCGTCTGCTCGACCGCGATCTCCCGATCGCGGACGGAATCCGCCGTGCTGTCGACAGCGGCATTCTGCGCGGCCACCAAGGCCCCCTTCTGACGTGCATGGGCGACCGTCAACCGTACGCGAATCGGCCCCCTGTCCGCACGCCCGTTCCGGAACCGGTCTCGGTGGGTGGTACGGCCCTCACCTGGGCCCGGCCGCCAGGGCCCGGCGGCGGTGCCGGGCGACGCGCTCCCGGTTGCCGCAGCGCTCGCTGGAGCACCAGCGGCGCCGGTGGCCCCGGGAGGTGTCCAGGTAGACGCGGGTGCAGCCGTCGCCCGCGCAGGCCCGCAGCAGCGCCCGGTCGCCGGGGTCGGTCAGCAGCTCGACGGTGTCCCGGGCGACGGCCGCGAGCAGCGCGCCGCACTCCACGCCGCCGCACAACTCCCGTACGAGGTGGCCTTCCTGGTCCCGTACGGCGCACAGGCCAGGGGGTGGTCCGGCGGCCAGGGCGTTGACCCGGGCGAGGGCGTCCTCGTCGGGTTCGGTGCCGAGCAGCTCCGCCCGTACGAGCGTTTCCACGTCGGCGCGCAGGGACCGGAAGGCCTCGGCCCAGTCGGGTCCCACCCGGACGAGCGGCGTCCGGTCGGGTACGAGGCCGGCGCCGGCGAGCCACAGCCGCAGCTCGTCACCGTCCCGGATCCCCTCGTGGGGGGTGAAGGTGGCCACCAGGTCCAGGCAGATCCGCCCGGAATCGAACCGCATGCCGTCAGCCTCCCGTCGTGGGGTGCCGTACCAGACTGCCGCCCGGCGGGTCCCAGCGGAAGCCCCCGAACCGGTGGGTCGTCCTCCCGCCCGCGCGGAGCGTCACCCGCGCTGCGCGGGCCCGTTCCAGCCTCGCCGGCGTTTGAGGCGCGGGGGATGTGCCGGCGCCCGCCGAAGGCCCGGGCCGTGATCAGCCGGAGGCGCTAGACGACCGGCGGGTCGTCGTGCAGGAGGCGCTGGAAGAGGCGGTGGTCGCGCCAGGCGCCGTTGATGTGGAGGTAGCGCGGCGCGAGTCCGTACGGCTCGAAGCCCGCCTTCGCCAGCACCCGCTGGGAGGCGAGGTTGTCGACCAGGGTGCCCGCTTCCACCCGGTGCAGGCCCAGCTCGTCGCGGGCGACCCGGCAGACCTCCTCCACGGCCGCGGTCGCCAGCCCCTTGCCGTGCCAGGCGGGATCGACCCAGTACCCGACACCGCCGCTGCACAGCGGCCCGTAGGCGATCGAGCCGAGGTTGATCGCGCCGACGGGCACACCCGTGGCCGTCTCGACGAACACGTACGGGACGATCCGCCCCGCGTCCCGTTCGGCGAGCACGCCCTCGAGCCGCTCCCGCTGGCCGGCCTCCGTGTAGAAGGCGTCCGGGCGGACCGGCTCGACGTGCGCCATGAAGGCCCGGTTGCGTGCGAACGCCTCGGCCAGGCCCGCGGCGTCGCCGAGCGCGACGCCCCTCATCTCAACCCCGTCAATGATCATCCCGGCACGCTAGCCGAGGACGCCCCTGGCCGTCACCGCGTCCGCGGGGAGCTCCCCGTACTTGGCCTCGCCGCCCGCGTCCAGCGACAGCCGGTACCCCCGCTTGACCACCGTCTGGATCAGGTTCGGGGCCCCGAGCGCCACCCGGAGGCGGGCCATCGCCGTCTCCACGGCGTGCTCGTCGCGCCCGGCGCCCGGCAGCGCCCGCAGCAGGTCGGCGCGGGCCACCACCCAGCCCGGCCGCCGGGCCAGCGCCCGCAGCAGGGCCATCCCGGCGGGCGGTACGGGCCGCAGCTGCGCGTCCACCAGGACCGCGTGCCCCCGGATCTCCACCCGGTGTCCGGCCACCGGCAGCACCCGGGCCCGGCCCGGCAGCTCCTGGCAGAGCAGCTGCACCAGCGGGCCCAGCCGGAACCGCTCCGGCTGCACCGTCTCCACCCCGTGCGCCTGCAGCGGCAGGGCGGTCACCGGCCCGACGCACGCGGACAGCAGCCTGCCGCGCAGCGCGTCCAGCACGGCGTCCTTGAGCCCCCGCTCCTCGGCGCGGGACAGCAGCGAGGCCGCCGCGGGCGCCGAGGTGAAGCTGACGGCGTCGACCCCGCCGCCGATCATCGCGTCCAGCAGCCGGTCCAGCGGGGCGAGGTCCTCGGGGGCCATCCACCGGTACACGGGGACCACCACCACCTCGGCCCCGCCGGCCCGCAGCGCCTCGACGAAGCCGGGCAGCGGCTCCCCGTGCAGCTGGAGCGCGATCCGCCGTCCGGCGACTCCCGCCGACAGCAGCCGCTCCAGTACCTCGGCGAGCGATTCCGAGTCCGGGGACCAGGTCTCCACGAGCCCGGCGGCCCGGATGGCGCCCTTCACCTTGGGCCCGCGCGCCAGCAGTTCGGCGGCCCGCAGCCGCTCCAGCAGGTCCTCTCCGACGCCCCACCCGTCGGCCGCCTCGATCCATCCCCGGAAGCCGATGGCGGTGGTGGCCACGACCACGTCCGGTGCGCAGGCGATCAGTTCCTTCGTGGCGGCCAGCAGCTCGCTGTCGTCGGCGAGCGGCACGATCCGCAGCGCCGGCGCGTGCAACACCGCCGCACCGCGCCGGCGCAGCAGCGCGATGAGCTCGTCGGCGCGCCGGGCGGCCGTGACCCCGACGGTGAAGCCCGCGAGCGGGCCGGTGTTCGTGTCGTCCATCGTGACCTGCCTAGTGACGCATGTGGGGGCGGTACGGGTGGACCGAGCCTGTCAACACGTCGTGTCGGACTCGGTTCACCCGTATTTCGCCCCGGTTACACCGACGTGAGCTGGGGTTTCGTCTCGACCCCGACCGTGTGGATCACGGTGGCCGCCGGGCGGCGAAGGTATACCGCCCAGGTCACCGCGCAGCACAGGGCGTAGAAGCCGAGGAAGGTGACGAAAGCAGCCGTTCCGGACCCGGAGGTGCGGAAGGCCTCGCGGAAGACCAGGTTGATGCCCAGTCCGCCGAGCGCGCCGACCGCCCCGATCAGTCCCATCGAGGCACCGGAGAGCCGTCGCCCGTACGCGGCCGCGCTCTCGCCGCTCATGCCGCGCGCCAGCGCCTTCGCCTGGAAGATGCCCGGGATCATCTTGTACGTCGATCCGTTGCCGAGCCCGCTCAGGACGAACAGCGCCACGAATCCGACGAGGAAGACCGGCAGCGAGGACCGCTGCGAGGCGAACACCACCACGCCGGTCGCCGCCGCCATCGCCACGAACGTCCCCAGGGTGATGCGCGCCCCGCCGAACCGGTCCGCCAGCGCCCCGCCCACCGGCCGGATCAGCGATCCGAGCAGCGGTCCCATGAAGGTCAGCGAGGCGGCCTGGAGCGGGGTGCGGCCGAACTGGGTCTGCAGCACCAGGCCGAAGGCGAAGCTGTAGCCGATGAAGGACCCGAAGGTCCCGATGTAGAGGAACGCCATGATCCAGGTGTGCGCGTCCTTCAGCGCCTCGCGGACCGCGCCGGTGTCGTTGCGGACGGGCGCCAGGTTGTCCATCCGTACGGCCGCCAGCACCGCCGCGATCACGATCAGCGGGATGTAGGCGCCCAGCAGGTAGCGGGGGTGGGAGGCGCCGGCGGTCGCGATGACCAGCAGGCCGGCCAGCTGGACGACGGGCACGCCGATGTTGCCGCCGCCGGCGTTCAGGCCCAGTGCCCAGCCCTTCTTGCGGAGGGGGAAGAAGGCGTTGATGTTGGTCATGGAGGAGGCGAAGTTGCCGCCGCCCACGCCGGTGAGGGCGGCGACGAGCAGGAAGGTCCCGTAGGAGGTCCCGGGCTCCATCACCACCATCGCGGCGACCGTCGGCGCGAGCAGCAGCAGCGCGCTGACGACGGTCCAGTTCCGGCCGCCGAAGCGGGCCACGGCGAAGGTGTACGGCACCCGCACGACCGCGCCCACGAAGGTCGCGGTCGCGATCAGGAAGAACTTCCCGGCCGGGTCGATCCCGTAGGCCGGTCCCATGAACAGGACCATCACGGACCAGAGCGACCAGATGGAGAACCCGATGTGCTCGGAGAACACGGAGTAGACCAGGTTGCGGCGGGCGGTCCGCTCCCCGGTCTCCTTCCAGAAGGTCTCGTCCTCGGGATCCCACTGCTCGATCCAGCGGCCCCCCTTGCGCGGTGCGGTCGTACCGGTCATCACACGCCTCCACAGCTGTCGCGTCCGTGGGAACGACCGTAGGAACGGCGCGTTTCGGCCCAGGTCCCCGCCGGATGACCGCCGGGAAACCTTGCTCTCACCCGCCGCGGCGGGCACCTGTGAGCGCGGCCGGACGCCAGCTCGCCGGGGGCACTTCCAGCCAGCCGCGTTCGGCGCTGAGGCCGGCCGCGGCCCGCTGCAGGGCTTCCAGACCGGGGTGGCCGAATCCCTTCCGCCACACCATGGACAGCGGGGACAGCGGTACGGGGTCGACCAGCGGCCGTTTCACGCTGCCGGGCATGTCGACGAAGTCGACGGTCACGAGCACCGGATTGCGGGTCTTGGCCATGACCCGGCCGAACTCGTCCTTGCCGATGGCCACCGGCGCGGGCGGCGCCATCAGGATGCCCCGCCCGGCGAACAGTTCGCGCGCGAGCCCCGTCCACTCCAGCGTCCGCGGGTTCCCGGCGCCCGCGTAAACGGTCTCCCCGGCGAGCGCGTCCAGCGGTACGGCCGCCCGTCCGGCCAGCGGGTGCCCCTCGGGCAGCAGCACGGCGAGCGGCTCGTAGCGCACGGGCCGGTGCTCTATGCGCGACCGCAACACCGGGTCCAGTCCGTCGGCGTACCCGAAGGAGACGTCGAGGCGCCCGGCGGCGACCTCGGCGGCTGCGTGGGTCAGCCCGCTCTCCCAGCGGGCCATCAGCTCACAGTCCGGGGCCAGCTCCCGGGCCCGCTCCAGCACCGTGCGCGCGGTGCTCGGCCCGTCGGTGTTCAGGTCGACGAGCAGGGGCCGGGGGGCGGCGAAGGCCGCGGCGAGCGCCTCGTGCGCGGCCAGCACCCGCTGGGCCAGCGGCAGCAGCCGCTCCCCGTCGGGGGTCGGCTCGACGGCGCGGGTCGTCCGGACGAACAGCGTGGTACCGAGGGTCTCTTCGAGCCGCCGCACGTCCCGGCTCAGCGCCTGCTGGGCGACGTAGAGCCGGGCGGCGGCGCGGGTGAAGTGCAGCTCCTCGGCCACGGCGACGAAGCCGCGCAGCAGCCGGGGATCCACATCGCGGGGCATCATCCCCGGAGACTAACAACAGATCGATGTGAATGGGCTCCGGACAGGTGTTGGACGGTTCGCCCGGTCCCGGCCGAGGGTGGTGGTCATGCCCCTCATGGCCGTCACCGGCAACACCCTCGTCCTCGCCGCCCCGCCCGCCCCCGCCGCCCGCACCCACGACGGTGCCGCCGGCCGGGCGCCCCGCACTTCCCCGGGCCGGCTGGACCCCTACCGCCGCCTGTTCGCCCTGCCCGGCACCCGCGGCTTCACCGCCGGGAACCTGATCGCCCGCCTCCCCATGGGCATGTTCGGGGTCAGCGCGGTCATGATGATCGCCGGGCAGCGCGGCTCGTACGCCCTCGCCGGCGCGGTCACGGCGACGGGCCTGGCCGCCACCGCGCTGGTCGCGCCCTGGACGGCCCGGCTGATCGACCGTCACGGCCAGGCCCGGATCGCCGTCCCGGCCACCCTGATCGCGGTCCTCGGCTCGCTGTCCCTGATCGTGTGCGTCCGTACCGGGGCCCCCGCCTGGACCCTCTTCGCCTCGTACGCCGCGACCGCCACCACCCCCAACATCGGCGGCATGTCCCGCGCCCGCTGGACGCACCTCCTGCAGGGCTCCCCCGGCGCGCACCACACCGCGATGTCCTTCGAGCAGGCCGCCGACGAGCTCTGCTTCATGCTCGGCCCGGTCCTGGCGGCCTTCCTGTGCTCGGCCGTCCTCCCGGAGGCCGGCACCCTCACCGCGGCCGTGCTCCTGCTGGCCGGCATGCTGGTCTTCACCTCCTGCCGCTCCACCCAGCCCCCGGTGACGGCGGGTCCCCGCCGCGGCTCGCCGCTGCGCTCCCTGGCCCCGCTGCTGCCGCTGTTCCTCGCCACGGGCGTGGTCTTCGGCTCGCTGGAGATCGCCTCGATCGCCCACCTCGACGCCCTGGGGCTGGGCGCCGCCTCCGGCCCGGTCCTGGCCCTCCAGGCGGCGGGCTCCTGCGCGGCCGGCCTGCTCTACGGCACGCTGCGCCCGCGCGGCCTGCGCACCTGCCTGGTGGCCATGGCCCTGGCGATGACCCTGCCCTGGGCGGCGGCGGCCACGGGCTCGCTCCTCCCGCTGGCCGGGGCCCTGCTCCTGGCGGGCATGGCCACGGCGCCGACGATGGTGACGGCGATGTCCCGCGTCCACGCCCTCACCCCGGAGGGCCGCCTCAACGAGGGCATGACCCTCGCGGTCACCGCCATCTTCGCGGGCATCGCCCTGGGCGCGGCCGCGGCCGGCACCCTGGTCGACCGCCTGGGCCCGTCGACGGCCTACGCCCTCCCGGCCGCGGCGGCCCTCGTCGCGCTGGCCGCCACGAAAGTCGTACCGGTTTCCGGTACCAGAGAGGTACCATAAACTCGTACTATCCGGAGAGAGGAGCGCACCATGTCCATAAGCGCCAGCGAAGCCAGGGCGACCCTGTTCCCGCTGATCGAGCGCGTCAACACCGACCACGCCCCGGTGCGCATCACCTCCAAGAGCGGTGACGCGGTCCTCATGTCGGCCGACGACTACGACTCCTGGCAGGAGACCGTCTACCTCCTGCGCTCCCCCGCCAACGCGCAGCGGCTGATGGAGGCCGTCGCACGCGATCGCGAGGGCGCCTCCACCGTCGTCAGGACGCTGGACGAGCTGAGGGAGTTGGCCGGGGGCGAGGAGTGAGGAGCGTTCACTTCGACCCCGCCGCCTGGGAGGACTTCCTGTTCTGGCTCTCCTCCGACCTGAAGATGGCCCGCCGGATCACTCGCCTGATCGGCGAGATCCAGCGGGACCCGTTCACCGGCATCGGCAAGCCCGAGCCACTGAAGGGCGAGTTGACGGGCTACTGGTCGCGCCGCATCGACGACGAGCACCGTCTCGTCTACCGGGCCGACGACAAGGAAGTGAAGGTCCTCAAGGCCCGCTACCACTACTGACACACGACAAAGGCCCCGCAGCCGAGAGGCTGCGGGGCCTTTGCCCACATGGGATGAGTGGAGATGGCGGGAATCGAACCCGCGTCCAACGGTGCAGAAGCAGGGCTTCTCCGAGCGCAGTCCGCTGCGCTTTTCTCAGCCCCGGAGATCACACGGACAAGTCTCCGACGGGCTCAGTCACTGTTTGGTTTCCCTCCAACCCCCGTGACCGGGGCTAGAGGTTTAGATCCCTAGTTGACGCCAGGATCCGGACCGGGACCACTTCCGGGCTGACGCTCCTCACAGAGGCTTCAGCTCACTGTTATTAGGCAGCGAGGGTGAAGCGGGAGTTATCGCTCTTGGAGTTGGCGATTATTGTTTGCGACATATGGTTAGCGAGATCATTGCCGCTTCCTCGGCTCGCTTCCCCTGCATCGACATCCGCTGTCGAAACCGATCATCCCCATGTTTTTTTAACAATGTGCTCCACCCCGGGGGGCGGTGCTGACGCCATGGTACGCGAAGTGGACCACCGCGTGCCAGATGATTAAACCGTGCCGCGCTGCTTGCGACGGATGGCCGAGATCGCCCGGTTCGTCTCGCGGGTGTCCTGCTTCTCCCGCATCGTCTGCCGCTTGTCGTACTCTTTCTTGCCCTTCGCCAGCGCGATCTCGATCTTCGCGCGGCCGTCCTTGAAGTACAGCGAGAGGGGCACGATCGTGTGACCCGACTCGTCCGCCTTGCGCTCCAGCTTGTTGATCTCCTCGCGGTGCATGAGGAGCTTCCGCTTGCGCCGGGCGCTGTGGTTGGTCCAGGTGCCCTGGCTGTACTCCGGCACGTGCACGTTGTAGAGCCAGGCTTCCCCGCCCTCCACCGACACGAAGCCGTCCACCAGCGAGGCCCGGCCCTGGCGCATGGACTTGACCTCGGTTCCCGTGAGCACGAGACCGCACTCGTAGGTGTCGAGGATCGCGTAGTCGTGACGCGCCTTCTTGTTCTGGGCGATCAGCTTGCGCCCTTTTTCCTTAGCCATAGTGCGGTCATTTTCGCACTACGGACCCACCCCGAGGCCACCCAATACCGTGACGGCCCGCTCCTCGACCGCCTCGCCCGCCGCCACGTCCGGGGTGATCCCGCTGCCGTCCAGGCTCCGGCCGGCCGGTGTGCGGTACGTGCCCACCGTCAGCTCGGCCACCGAGCCGTCCGGGAGCTCGGTCGGCATCTGCACGGAACCCTTGCCGAAGGTCCGGCTGCCCACCGCCACCGCCCGGCCCCGGTCCTGCAGGGCGCCCGTGACCAGCTCGGCCGCGCTCATCGTGCCGCCGTCGACGAGGGCCACCAGCGGCCGGGCGGTGTCCCCGCCCGGTGCCGCGTACAGGACCCGCTGGTCCCCCCGTACGTCGTACGTGGCGACCAGTCCGCCGTCCAGGAAGGCGGAGGCGGCGGTGACCGCCTCGGTGACCAGCCCGCCCGGGTTGCCGCGCAGGTCGAGCACGACCCCCTCGCCGGGCGGGGCCGCGCGGACGGCGGCCTTGACGCGCTCGCCGGAACCGCGGGTGAAGGAGGCGACCTTGATGACCGTGACCCCGTCCGGGCGCTGCCGCACGGTCACCGGCTCGGTGCGCAGCTGCTCGCGCCGCACGGTCTCGGTGAGGTCGGCGCCGTCCCGGCTCAGGTTCAGCACGACGGGGGTGCCGGCCTCGCCGCGCAGCAGGGCGACCACTTCGGCCACGGCCAGCCCGGTCACGGCGTGCCCGTCGACGCTCAGCAGCCGGTCCCCGGCGCGCAGTCCGACCCGGGCGGCGGGGCTGCCTGGCTGCACCTTGTCGACCTTGATCATGCCGTCGCGGGCCCGCTCGGCCCACACCCCGACGCCGGTCCAGTGGCCGTCGAGGCCCTCGGCGAAGGCGGCGTACTCACCCTGGTCGTAGACGGTGCCCCAGCGGTCGCCGCTGCGGCTGACCACTTCCTGGGCGGCCTTCTTCCCCGATTTCCCCTCGGCGACGGCCTCGGCCGCGGCGCGGGCGACCGCCTCGCGGTCGGCGGTGCCCGCCTCGCGCGGGGCCTCGGGCGCGGCGGCTCCGGTCGGGGCCGCGACAACCGCGGCGCCCTCCTCGCGGTCCCAGCAGCCGGTGTACGCGCCGGTGCCGACGGCGGCGAGGAAGGCCATCGTCAAAACGGCCCCGCGGCGCAGGCCGCGGGGCCGGAGACAGAAGGCGGGAATACTCGGCAAGCCCAGCATGGCGCCGAGTCTAGGACAAGGCCCGCGCCGGTACGGGTGGTTGCCCGGACCGCTCACGGGGCGCTTGTCACACCTTCAGGTACTTGCGCAGGGCGATGAAAGCGGCCACAGAGGGCATCAGGAGGCCGATGAAGAGCACGTACGGGAGCTTGGCCAGCACCGATCCCCAGCCCATGAAGTCGATGAGCTGGATCTTGTCCCGCAGGCCGACGCCGTGGTCGATCACGAAGTACTGCCCGGAGACGAGCATGGCGCAGGCGAAGACCGCGCCGATGAGGCCCGCGACGGCCGCCTCCATGATGAAGGGGACCTGGATGTAGAAGCTGGACGCACCCACCAGCCGCATGATCCCCGTCTCCCGCCTGCGGCTGAACGCCGAGACACGCACGGTGTTGACGATCAGCAGCAGCGCCACGATCAGCATGATCAGCATGATGCCGAGGGCCGCGTAGTTGAGGTAGTTGAGGATCCGGAAGAGGTCGTCGATCGCCTGGCGCTGGTCGTCGACGGTGTGGATGCCGTCACGGCCGGCGAAGGCGGAGGTGACCACCTTGTACTTCTCCGGGTTCTTGAGCTTGACCCGGAAGGACTCCTGCATCTGGTCGGGGGTGATGGAGGAGGCCAGGGCGGTGTGGCCGTACTGCTCCTGGTAGTGCTTGTACGCCTCGTCCGCCGACTCGTAGGCGACGGACTTCACCAGGGACATCTGCTTGAGCTCGGACTCGATCTGCTTCTTCTGCTCTTCGGTCACGGCGCCCTTGCGGCAGGTGGCGACGCCCCCGGCGCCGCCCCCCGAACCGTCCGGCTTCGCGGCGGCCTCGCCGGCCTCCTGGGCGTCCTGCTTGTTGCAGAGGTAGATCGAGACGTTGGCCTTGTCGTACCAGAAGCCCTTCATCCGGCCCACCTGCTCGCTCATGAGCATGGAGCCGCCGAACAGGGCCAGCGAGAGGGCCACGGAGATGATGACCGCGAAGGTCATGGTGAGATTGCGACGGAGACCGACGCCGATCTCCGACATGACGAACTGGGCGCGCATTGCGTCTCAGGGACCTTTCAGTGCTGGTAGCCGTAGACGCCGCGCGACTGGTCGCGCACGAGTCGGCCCTGTTCGAGTTCGATGACGCGCTTGCGCATCTGGTCGACGATCTGCTGGTCGTGGGTGGCCATGATCACCGTGGTTCCGGTCCGGTTGATCCGGTCCAGCAGCTTCATGATCCCGACCGAGGTCTGCGGGTCGAGGTTGCCGGTGGGCTCGTCCGCGATGAGCAGGGCGGGCCGGTTGACGAAGGCACGGGCGATGGCCACGCGCTGCTGCTCACCGCCGGAGAGCTCGCCGGGCATCCGCTCCTCCTTGCCGCCCAGGCCCACGAGTTCGAGGACCTGCGGGACGGCCTTGCGGATCTCGCCCCGGGGCTTGCCGATGACCTCCTGGGCGAAGGCCACGTTCTCGGCCACCGTCTTGTTGGGCAGCAGGCGGAAGTCCTGGAACACGGTCCCCAGCTGGCGCCGCATCTGCGGGACCTTCCAGTTGGAGAGCTTGGCGAGGTCCTTGCCCAGAACGTGCACCTGGCCGTGGCTCGCCCGTTCCTCGCGCAGAATGAGGCGCAGGAAGGTGGACTTGCCGGAGCCGGAGGAGCCGACGAGGAAGACGAACTCCCCCTTCGCGATGTCGAGGGAGACTTCTCTGAGTGCGGGACGGCTCTGCTTCGGGTAGGACTTGGAGACGCTGTCGAATCGGATCACGGGTGCACCACGGTCGCCGGGAGTAGGTGTGCGTGACCATACGCGAACGGGCGCGAGGTGTGGACCCGGCCTCCGGAGTTGTCCGATTTATCCCGGGCTCCGGGGGGTCCGGAACGTGATTGCCCGGACGGGCCGCGCCGAATGTCGGCGAAGCTGGCACAGTGGTAGGGGGAACGGTCTGGTTCCCCACGCCGTTATACGCAACGAGAAGCCCGAGGGGACGAGAGGAGGAGCGCATGACATATGACCGGCTCGTGTGCGCGAACTGCGCCGCACCCGTCAGCCAGGGCCGCTGCCCGGTGTGCCGGGCGAACCGGGAGCGCCTCCAGCAGGAGGGCCCCTTCTCCGGCCTGAACCCCGTGACCCTCATCGTGCTCATGGTGGTCCTCGTGGCAGCTCTGGTCCTGGTGGCCCAGCAGACCGCCTGAACCGCCCGGACCGCGCCCTGCCGCGGTGCCCGCGGTCTTCGTGCCGCGTACCGATCACCCACATGAGTAGGGGGCGGTGCCCCGGGGGGCGGGGGCGTGTGGAGGGTGGCGGGTGGGG
>NZ_JBSGXU010000054.1:41091-43744 GCF_053610205.1 Streptomyces sp. NPDC054932
CGGACACCTGGTGTCCGGGCCCTTCTCATGTGTACCGAATCGCGTACCGAGGGTTACGCGGTCTGCTCCTGCTGCTTGCGCCAGCGGATTCCGGCCTCCAGGAAGCCGTCGATCTCGCCGTCGAGCACCGCCTGCGGGTTGCCGACCTCGAACTCCGTCCGCAGGTCCTTGACCATCTGGTACGGGTGCAGGACGTAGGACCGCATCTGGTTGCCCCAGGAGCTGCCGCCGTCCTTGAGGGCGTCCATCCTGGCCTGCTCCTCCTGGCGGCGCCGCTCCAGCAGCTTGGCCTGGAGGACGTTCATCGCGCTCGCCTTGTTCTGGATCTGCGAGCGCTCGTTCTGGCAGGAGACGACGATGCCGGTCGGCAGGTGCGTGATGCGGACCGCCGAGTCGGTGGTGTTGACGCCCTGGCCACCGGGGCCGGAGGCGCGGTACACGTCGACGCGCAGCTCGGTCTCGTCGATCTCGACGTGGTCGCTGGTCTCGACGACCGGGAGCACCTCGACGCCCGCGAAGGAGGTCTGGCGGCGGCCCTGGTTGTCGAAGGGCGAGATCCGCACGAGGCGGTGGGTGCCCTGCTCGACCGAGAGGGTGCCGTAGGCGTACGGGGCCTTGACGACGAAGGTGGTCGACTTGATGCCGGCCTCTTCCGCGTACGAGGTCTCGTAGACCTCGGTCGGGTACCCGTGGCGCTCGGCCCAGCGCAGGTACATGCGCTGCAGGCGCTCGGCGAAGTCGGAGGCGTCGACGCCGCCGGCCTCGGCGCGGATGTTGACCAGGGCCTCGCGCTCGGCGTACTCGCCGGAGAGCAGGGTCCGGACCTCCATCTCGTCCAGCGCCTTGCGGACGGAGACCAGCTCGGTCTCCGCCTCGGCCAGGGTGTCCGCGTCCTCCATCTCCTGGGCGAGCTCGAACAGCACCGCCAGGTCGTCGATGCGCCCGCGCAGGGTCTCGGTCTTGCGGACCTCCGCCTGGAGGTGCGAAAGCTTGCTCGTGATCTTCTGGGCGGCCTCCGGGTCGTCCCACAGGGACGGCGCGGCGGCCTGCTCCTCGAGCACGGCGATTTCTGCCCTCAGCTTGTCGAGGTCCAGGACGGCCTCGATCGACCCCATGGTCGAGGAGAGGGACTTCAGCTCTTCGGAAACATCGACGACTGCCACGGGTCCAGCGTAGCCGGTCCCCGGACAACGCCGTCCGGGCAGGCCGGATCACCCGTACTGATGAGAGGTCGTACGGGCGTACGCTCACGGTATGACCGTTCTCCTCGTCAAGCGCCGCCATGTGGACCACATGCGTGTCACGACGACGAGCTGTCAGCCGCCGGACCGTTCACAAGCCTGATCCGCACCGATCCGACTTGGTCCTGTACGCGGCTCCCGCGGTCCCGGCACCACCCCTGTCGGAGACCCTCCCCCGCCCGCGGCCCCCGCCATCCCTGGGGAACAGGACCCCGTGACATCCCGAAACGGAGCCGTCATGCCGTCCGCGCACACTCTCCCCGTCCTGGACCTCTCCCAGGCGGACGACCCGGCCCAGCGGGCCGACTTCCTGAAGAAGCTGCACGCAGCAGCCAGGGACACCGGTTTCCTGCACCTGACCGGGCACGGCGTCACCGCCGCCGAGAGCGCCCGCATCCTCGAACTGACCAAGGCCTTCTTCGCCCTCCCCGAAGCCGACCGGCTCGCCGTCAGCAATCTGAACTCCCCGCACTTCCGCGGCTACACCCGGATCGGCCACGAGCTGACCGGCGGCGCCTCCGACTGGCGGGACCAGCTGGACGTCGGCGCGGAACGCCCGGCGCCGGCCGTGGGGCCGGACGACCCGGCGTACCTGTGGCTGGAGGGCCCGAACCAGTGGCCCGCCGCCCTCCCCGAGCTCCGTACCGTGGTCCTGGACTGGCAGTCCCGGCTCGCCGCGGTCGCCCACCGCCTGCTCCAGGAACTCCTGGTCGCGATCGGCGCCCCGGCGGACTTCTTCGACGCGGCCTTCGCGGACCGCCCGCACCTGCACACCAAGCTGATCCGCTACCCGGGATCGGCCCCCTCCGGCGCCGACCAGGGGGTCGGCGCGCACAAGGACTACGGCTTCCTGACGCTCCTGCTCCAGGACTCGGTGGGCGGCCTCCAGGTGGTCCGGGACGGCGGCTACCTGGACGTACCGCCGATGCCGGGCGCGTTCGTGGTCAACCTGGGCGAGCTGCTGGAGATCGCGACCGAGGGGTACCTGACGGCGACCGACCACCGGGTGGTCAGCCCGCCGGGCGCGGTGGAGCGGTACTCGGTGCCGTTCTTCTACAACCCGCGGCTGGACGCGGTGATCGAGACCGTCCCCGGCGACTACCTGCGCTCGGCGCCCGGAGTCGCCCACGACGAGTCGAACCCGCTGCACGCCGAGTACGGCCGCAACGAACTGAAGGGCTGGGTCCGCGCCCACCCCGCGGTGGCCCGGCGCTGGCACCCGGAACTGGCCACGGCGTAGCCGTCCCCGCGGGGTTGGCGGGCGAGGGCGGAGCCGCGACCGCTGCGCAAGGCCTCCACGGGCTGCGCCCAGACCCGCGCCTCGAGCGCCCGCCCGCCATGCCCGCATGCCCGCTACGCGGAGTTTTCTCCCCGCCCCGCCCAAACGCCGGACGGGCTGCAAGGACCAGCCC